>JBLHON010000056.1:0-15884 GCA_047621865.1 Crocinitomicaceae bacterium
AGGTGCTGTTGAATACACAGATGATTGGAGAACTTTTTGTGAGTGCTTCTTAGACGAAAATGATGAGCATTTCACTACGAATCCATTCGTACTTGGAATACAAGGCACATGGAGACCAGTATCTTCATATGTTCACTTAAGTGGAAGAACTCAGGCTTATGAGAATAAAAATTCAAACATTCGTCAAGATGGGATGTTCACAACCTATACACCTTTCTACAAATTGAATGCTGGATCTTGGGAGATTGATCGACAGAATTGGACGTATACTTCTTCGGTTACGGAATTTAGCCCATTTGGACAAGCGCTCGAAACAATTGATGCACTGGATCGCTATTCATCGTCGTTGTTCGGTTACAATCAAACACTTCCAATGGCTGTAGCTGCAAACACGCGCTACCGACAGTTGGGATTCGATGGATTTGAAGATTATGATTACGACAACTGCTCTGACAATCATTTCAGGATAGGTGAGAATGCTGTAATTGATAATACAGAATCACACACGGGTAGAAACAGCATAATTGTTTCAGCTGGAGATCCAGTTGTATTCTCAAATGTCTTCCAAGAAGATTGTGATGATCCTTGCGATTGGCTCGTCTCCATTCAGTTAAAAGGTGGAACTAAGGCTGACCCAGTTGGCTCAGCAATAGTTTCTACATCGTCAGCAACTCCAATCACATTTACCTACCAAATCGTAGGTGGAAATCCGATAGTTGGGCTCTCTGTAGATGGAGATCAACTTCTAATCGGTGGTTTACTTCCGACTGATCCAGGGACTGTCGTAATTGTTACCATGACTGATGAAAACGGATGTGTACAAATCGTAGAAATATAAGACCATGAAAAAATTAATAACAGCAATTGCGCTAATTTTTATGAGTTCACAGATGAGTTTTGGTCAGCCGCCAATAGTCATAACTGAACAAATATTTAATTCATCATGTGAGGCTTCCTACAATTTCTGTGGACCTATTCTACATAGATTTAACTGGAATCATAATGGATGTTTAGTCGATCCACTTTACTATCAGTTTAGTTTTGATTCACCATTCACAAATTCAATAGTTCTCACAATGCTAACCATCAATGGTTCTAGTTATGAGTGGTTCGGACCATTTACTGATCCTGCTGACGCCTGTACTCAAATTCAGGCAGGGGCATCTGCCAGTCAATCTGGATCGCTTACTCCAGGAGTTCCTGTAGGGATGAACAATATGGTCGGGACATATATTTTGAAAGTGACAACGCCAATTTCAATTTGCTCAGCTGCTTTGAGAATTGAGCTTGGTGGAGGTGATCCATATGTAATCTGTGATCCTGAGCTATGTATTGAATGCATCACCTCTTTTTCCCCAACACCTGGGAAGTATGTTGTTTCGGCGTGGGTGAAGGAACGTGGAGCAAGCCCTACAACACTTAGCTATTCAAATGTATCGATCGATATTTCATTTCCAGGAGGAGGTTCACTACCACCGCTCTTGCCAAAAGGTAAAATTATTGATGGATGGCAGCGAATTGAGAGCGAAATTGAAGTTCCCGCTACAGCAACAGGAATCGATATTCAGTTAACAGTTTCTTCTGGAGACGCCTACTTTGATGATATTCGATTCTTCCCATTCGATGGTAGTATGATGAGTTATGTTTACGATCCACAGTCATTGAGATTGATGGCCGAACTCGATGAGCGAAATTATGCCACACTCTATGAATATGATGAGGAAGGGAAATTAGTCCGAGTGAAGAAAGAGACAGAAAAAGGGGTGATGACTATCCAAGAAAACCGTGACAATATTAAGAAATAATGACAAAAAAATTTTCCATATTCCTCTGCTTATTTCTTCCAGCCATTGGCTTTAGTCAATGGGAGGATGTCGAATTGAGTGAATTCGCTGATGCAATTTTGGCCGTCGAGGAGCGAATCCCTGATGCTAGCAGTTATAGCTATGAGGCGAAATATTTGCTCTATGAGGAACTCACAGGTGTTGACCCAAAGATGACCTTTGATTTCGATATGACCTATAATAAGACTGCAGGATTGATGAATATGAGTCAGTTTGGCAAGCTGGTCGTTCAAAATATGAAAATCCAAATCACAGTGGATACAGCGGAAAATATGATCATTGTGAATCAACCTGAGATGAGCTATTTCACGAAAAAGGCAGCGAGCGATTTCGATATGTTACTAAAGAGCCAGTGTACGGCAAAGCGAAAAATAACAACGAGTAACGAGATTTATTCTCTAGAATTTGCTCCTGGAGCACGTTACCGAGGAGCTGAGATCTGGATTCAAAAGAATGGAATGGTCAATAAGTTTATTCTCTATTCGGGCGTAGACCTTCTGGATGATTCTGAGAAAGAGGACAAAATTGTACACCCAAGAATGGAGGTACGCTATGATAAATATGTGATCGGCAAGAATGCTGAGACCAAAGAACTACTGAATCCGACCAATTTTTTCTCGGATTTGACGAACCTAACACCTACTGTGATCTATAAAGATTACGAAATTATTGATTTAAGAAATTAGAGAGATGAGATTAACTAAACTATTCTGGGCATTACTAATTGTTTGTACTTCTACGACAGCCTATAGCGGAATTGAGCCAACGACAGGACAAATTGCCACACCTTTTGGAGGAACGGCTGTTGTTATTGGTCAACCTGAGGCACAAGTGAGTATTCTTGCCAGTATTCCTGGTGCTATTGAACATGATGTTCAAGTGCTGAATAAAGTTATGCTTGGGATTGATCAATCCTATCAAGACTATTTTGGCACAGCTATGCTCGTTGAGGTCGAACTGACTGTTGAAACTTGGGATATTGCATTGGCTCCATTGTCAAGTAGTACAATTATCCTTGAGATCAATTACGATCCATTCTCAGGCACTACTTATGTAGGGCGAGAAACGGCTAGTTTTAATGATGCCTATAAGATTGATATTTCACTAGAGAATATTCTAGTCAATGGAGTTTCAGTGACCGAACTTCCAGCAAATCTGTTTATACAAGGCGATATTTTGATTGAGCGTTATGTTGAGTTTAATACACCTACGGCTCTATTGTCTTTTAATTCCATTCTTCCGATTGACAAAGATTGCAACACCATTGATGATGGTATCAATGTAACATGGCCTGTAGTTGTTGGAGCAGTGGAATATCAATTGGAGTGGCTGCACATAAATGATTATGGACCAGACCCATTGACGCCTACAGTTTTCGCAACGGAAGCAAGTTTGGAATATGATTTTAAATTTAACTCTACACGAATTACGACGACCGATAATGAATATGATTTATCACTTGTCTTTGATCATGGTTGGGTCCTGTTTCGTGTTCGCGCAATTGGTGTCGATCTGACAACTTTACCAACTATAACAAGCAATATTTATGGAGTTTGGAGCTCACCTGAAATCGGAACGGTCGACTTAATGACAGGTCAGCGATTTGAGATTACTACAGCTCGCGCGCATGAAAACAGTCTAAATTGGCAATATTCAGCAACCTATGCTGAGGAAGGGAAGAAGAAAGAAGTTGTTAGTTATTACGATGGAAGTCTTAGAAATCGACAAACTACAACCCGAATTAATTCCGACGACAATGTCATTGTAGGTGAAACAATTTATGATCATCAAGGTCGACCTGCGATTAATGTTTTACCTACTCCAGTAATTGATCCAGCTTGTGCAGCAGGGGATCCCACAAAGCAAGCGGCTTTACAATTTTATCCAAATTACAACCAGAATGAGTCTTTAGATGGCTATAGTCGTAGAGATTTTGACATCTCTGACCCTGGCGCTATTTGCGATGTTGAAGCTGAGCCAATGGGAACTCAGTCTGGATCGTCACAGTATTACTCACCAGTTAATCCCGATCAAACAGCTGAACAGGGGTATGTACCAGATGCGAATAAGTTTCCTTTTGTACAGGTAGAATATACGCCTGATAACACTGGAAGAATTCGTCGTCAAGGTGGAGTAGGACCAGAGTACCAATTGGGGTCTGGACATGAATCCAACTATCTTTATGGTCAGCCGAATCAGGTAGAATTGGACCGTATGTTTGGTTCAGAAGTTGGTGATGCAACTCATTATAAGAAGAATGTTGTGATTGACGCACATGGTCAAGCCAGCGTTTCTTACATGGATCAAGAAGGTCGCGTTATTGCAACTGGATTGGGGGGAGATAATCCCGACAATTTGATTGGTTTAGAGAGTGAATCTGCCAATCACGTTCAGCTATCGATTAATGCGTTCGGCAGTGATGACAGTCAGAATATGCCATCTCTTGAAGGGGACGAACTTGTTTTCTCATCTCAATTATTGGTGGCTTATGCTGCCGATTATTCTTTCTCATATGATTTTGAAATCGAGCCTCTTGAAAATGCATGTTTACCCGGATTATGTATCGATTGTGTTTATGATTTAACGCTAGAATTACGCGATGAATGTGGAATCAATCTGTTCTCATTCCCAGGAGGCTATGCCCAAACACAAGTTGGTAAATTTGGAGGAACTGAATTGACTGGCTATACTTTCCACGGAACATGTGCGGCACCTTTGAATGGATCGTTAACAGAGACTTCTCTGCCATTAAATCTGCTTCCAGGTTCATACTCTTTAGTAAAACGTCTTACCATAAATGATGAAGCAAGACAGGCCTACGTCGATACATATTTTGAAGAAGGCTCTGCCGCTTGTGTTACAACATTTGAAGAAATTTTAGATGGTCTTTTGGCCAATTTAGATACAACTGTTTGTGCGGTGACCTGCGAACAATGCTACGAACTGCTTGGATCATTAGAAGATTATATCGCTGATGGTAACGGAACAGCAAATGATTATTACTTGCAACAGGAGGATTGTGAACGACTTTGTGATGACGGACAAATTTCCTTATGTGAGGTTGCATATAGCCAAATGAGAATGGACATGGCACCAGGTGGGCAGTATGCGAAATATCAGGATGTCTCAGGTAATTTTTATGTAGGACATCCACTATCGATCTTTTTAAGTGTAAACCAATTGCCAGCCAATTTTCCAGCACCGCTGACTGCTTATTGGACGAAACCTAAATTGATTGATGAATATGGAGTTGAACAATTAATGTATGTCGACATGAATGGTGATCGAAGTAGAATTGTTGTTTCTTTCGATCCACTATTGGGGTGGCTACCAGCTCCAGCAAACGTACTTGATATCCAATTCGACCCCATTGAAAATGAGTCATTCATTTATCCAGAACAATTAGGAGGCATCTTGGATTTTGTAGATAATTTCGAATACTCTTGGACTCAATCACTGGTAACATATCACCCTGAATATTGCTATTACGAGACGTGTGCTCGCTACGAAGAACCATGGGTAGCAGGAGATTTCTACTCAAGTGACACTTTTGATGAATTATTGGAAGCAACAACTACATTCGAAGAGGCTGTTGCAAATGGTTTTATTTTGGACAGTTATGCACCAATATTTACAGGTGGATCAGGTCCAGTTGGCGTTGTGAATGCTATAGAGAACTGGAGCGTATTCCCTGGTGGAGATCCAACAAGTGATGTGAATGCTTGGGATCCTTTGCTTACATACGGAAATCAATTCGCAACGGGTGATTGTTCGACTCTCAATCCTTTAACTACTTTATGGAATGACCGTGTATTGAACTATCAAATTGTTGATGGAACTATGCGTACTATGCAGGAAATGGCAGCGTACCTTGCACGTTGTGGTTCTAACTTCTATGGAACTCCTTCAACAAGCTGCTTTGAGTTCGGTGGAACAGTAGCTGGTGTCTATGACATTGATGTACTAAATACTGAATGGAATAATCTTAAAGCATTTTATCGAAGTGCAAAACAAGAGGCTAAAGCTGATTTGGCAGACTGCATTGCCTTAGAAGATTGTCAAACCTATGGCGGATGTATTGGGAATGAGAATGATAATCCATGGGTTTCTGGTATGTTAAGTTTAGTACCTGGTCCATTCTGGGCATCGCAGTTCTATAATGCACTTCAACCATGTAGTGTCTATAAACGCCATCTGTACAAAAATAAAGACCGACGATTTGGACGTGTTGATGTACTCGTTCCTATTCAAAATCCAAATGAAGCTGCATACGAAATGTATTTGCAAACTGGACAATGTCCTGTTCCATTTAATGTTCAAAGCTTACTTACCTCTTTAGCACAAGATCAAGCCCTAGATGAACAAAATTTAATCTTAAATAACTATGGTGCCCTTACAGGGTTATTCCTCGCTGCAAATGATTACGCGATGCCTGGAACAATACCAGTCTTGACACAGAACGTATTATCAAGTTCTACTACTCTTACAGTAGAGTGGCTTGATCTGGGAGCTCAATATGCATTGTTAAATTTGACGCTGCCATTAGGAAGTACTGTTGTCTGGGATGATTTGACAAGCTTCATTAATTTAACTTCAACAGGAGTTAGCTCATTTACGGTCGAGGGAGTCTACGACTTGGGTGGACTTCAGATTGTCACAATTGACGGAACCTTAACTTCATTTGATTTGAGTTCATGTTCCTTTGGTAATGAATGTGACTTGAGCGATCTTGGTTACGATTTGGAATATTTGTTGGGTTCACTTGCTCTTACAGGTAATTTCGAAGAAGCAGACGTCGATATTGATCCAATGCCCGTTTCAGGTGGGCCAGCTCTTCTTGATGTTCAAACTGGATTAATTCTAAGTGCAGCGAATACAGGATCTGATTTACATTGGCAGAAGATTACTCAAACGCAATTCAGGCTCATCGATAATCTTGTTGATCCATTGCATGGCCTATACGTTAATTTCAATGCATCCATCCCTGTGTCTTTCTTATGGAATTGGAGTGATGTCGTATTCTTTGACAACTTGCTTTCTGGAGGTTCACATACATTTACTGTAGATGCGATCTTAACGAATGGCGATGTAGTTTCGTTAACAGGTGATTTGTTAGAAATGATCTCAGTTACCGAAGGAATCGGGGTGCCGATCGGCGATTGTGGATTACCTATTCCTGCTGAGTGTCAAACACCAGAACATGAAACATTTAATGCATTGTATGATATTTTGAATGAAGCGTTTACAAGCGGAGACCTTAATAACATTGATTTTTTCTCAAGTATCTATACGGATAATTCACTTACAGAGCAGCTCGATGCTTCACTGACAGCCACTACTTCAAACTATAATGTAGCTTCAGGTGTATTAACAATTACTGCCTTGGATTGTATAACAACATTGACATCAGATGATCCACTCTTGACTCTTTCAGATGTAACTGAATTTGTTTCAATGAGCGTTTCAGGAACAACAGACAACGCGTTTAATTACCATGACTTTACGATTGAAGTCTTGTTCAATGGCGTACCTGGAACTATCTCTGGAACTACTTGCATGTCAATTCAGGAGTGCTTTGGATGTTTGCCAGAAGTAATAGATCTGAGTGAAATAGATACTACAGGTGGTCCTGAGGGCATCCTTCCTAGCCCATTACCTAGATTTGCATCTCTCGAAGCTGCAGTTGCCGATTTTAATACGCTAAATGGATTTACGCCAACAGACCCAGAATTCGTTACAACTATTGGATACGTTGAATTTGCTAAAGAAGGACTTGATCAGCCTACACCTAGTTATGTTCGCTTTATTGAACATTGTATTCCAGGATTAGATGATCCAAGTTACTTGAGTGATCCAGCTAAATTCGCAGTTGATTACGGTTATGGAACAAATGTTTGTTTCGAATACGAACGCTATCTCACAGGGGTTAATCGATATAATAATCGAGCTGCAACAGCAGGAGCTCCAACATTTGCGGCAAGCTCTCGCCCAGATTTTATTAATTCACGTGTTGCACGAAGAAATGGTGAATATTTGACTTACCTAGAATCGATGCCAGCTGGAGTGACTCTAGGACAAAACATTATGTCATATTTTGGTGCAACTCCTACGGCGACTAGCTCCGAAGAATTGCTCTATAAAGAATATACAGATGCATATCAAACGTTTGAAGCAAATCAGCTTGCTGGTGTTGCCAATTGCATCAAGTATGCAAAGCAATCTCCCATGTTCGCGATTGAAGATGTAGAAGAAAACAACTTATTCTGTAGTGCAGAGGGATTACTTTTGTTTGACGATTATGCTGCCTCATTTGCGATTGGAAATTGCCCAATTCGTTTTCCACATCTTAAAGATTGTTCACCAATAGCTGTCAAGGAAGATAAGAAAGCAAGTCAGAAGGCTTATATGGTTTACCGTGATGCAATCGATGAGTTTAACACATCTCTATGGGCTACTGTAAATGCATATGTCCTTGAAGATGAATTTAAATCTGCTGCTCGCTTTAGACTTCTTGCAGTAGAAGATCCTTGTCTAGTTGCATACTTGGAATACCTTGAAACGTATATTTCTTCACCGATTGGAGGGGTTCCATCTGTTCCACCATTGACAATGTCGCAATTTGGACCATGTATTGATGCCACAAAGCCAGTTGACCCTTGCTTGGATGCATATATTCAATACTTGGGTTGTATTAATGAGTACAATGAATGGGCGACTGTTACAGGTAGTGAGTTTATTTACGCGCCAACTCTACATTATGAGACTTTCAAGAAACTTGACTTTTGTAATTGTGTAGATGAGTTCTGTGCGAGGCTTGAAGAAGTGCGAGACGGCTTGATTACGTTTTCTGATACTGTGATTATTATTCGTGATCGGCCAAGAACTATTACTGCCTTGCAGCAGTTCTTACATTATCTTGACTTCCGTAATATTTGTGATACTCCATGTGATCCAGGTGAGCCTGATGGAAGTCCAGTTGTTTCAATTCAAATAACACCTGTTGATGATTGTGTAGAAATGTTATTGAATCAAGCATATTTTGAAGCACAGGTTCTTTATGAAGATTATGTAAATAACCTTACTGGCGATCTCATTAATGAATACAATGAACATTGTATGGGAGTGCGGGAAAGCTTAACCTATACTTACTTTGATAAGTTGTATCATTTCACGCTTTACTATTATGATCAAGCAGGAAACCTGATCAAAACAATCCCGCCAGAAGGAGTACAATTCTTAAATATAACGGCAAGTTCAGATCCTCTTTCTCTTCAAATTGAAGGAGATCGCGTAAATGAAACAAAAACAGTGTTCACAACTCACCGTTTACCAACACATTACGAGTACAACTCATTAAATCAACTTGTATCACAAGCTTCACCGGATACAGATCCTATGAAGGTTTTCGAATTAACCCTTCCAAGTGGATTGCATGCGAAATTAACCACTCAGAAAATTCAACTGATTAATGAAAATACGGGTTATTTGGCTGGTTCAGTAGGTACTAGAGGGTACCTTTACCGCACAGATGATGCTGGAATTACATGGAATCGTATCAATGGTTTAGTAGGGGCGGATTTGAAAAAGTCCGTTATGGTTGATGTCTTCACAGGATTCGCAATTGGTTCTAACGGAACAATTTTGAAAACATTGGATGGAGGAGCTACTTGGGATATGATCGACTTCTGGGGAATGACAGGAGCGACAGCAAACTTGAATGACATCTTACTCCACGATAATGGAGGGTCGGATGAAATTATTGTTGTAGGAGATGGTGGACTGGTTGCTCGATCTACAGATTTAGTCACTTTTACAATCTTTAACATTGGTATTGATCCACAATATGATATCTCCAGTATTACAGAATCTGGAAGTGAGTACTTTATTACAGCCAATGGTAATCAAACGGCTACAGCCTATAAGAGAGGCTTTTCTGTAGTGAGTTGGATTCCAGCTGAAGATTTTACTGCAGGTATTCTTTACGATGCAGACATTACATCAAATAATAGAGCAATCGCAGCTGGTCTTGATGGACGAGTATACATATATGATGATATCACAATTGATGCAGATCGCTGGCAAATGATTGAAACTGATGTGACTGGTTTGATCAACGGAATTCAATTCTTCGATGACCAACAAGGAATGGCAATCATGGACGATCAGTTGTATCGAAGTCCAGATGGTGGTCATTCATGGCTAGAAATTTCAACTGAAAACTATGCACATTTGGCTGAATCTAAAAATTCTGCGCTCGTTCTTGCGACTGGTGATTTAGGTAAAATGGAGATTTATGTTCCTTCGAATGATCCTACAGTTCCTGCAATTGAGGTGACTAATAATTTCAGTCCTAGTCCTAATGTGAACATTGCAGCTGGATGGATTGATCATACAATCGTGGGGCCTTCGTCAGAATATATGATGGTTGTTGCCCGAGAAGATGGAAGTTTCGCCGTAACTGGAAATGGGCAAGATGCTTATCCTGCATGGCTCGTGTTCGATGAAAGTTCAACTATAGGAACGAACAAAGTGGTAGACATGAAACTGCGCCGCGAAGGAGCAGGAACAGATTTCGTTGGTGGGGTCTTACTCGATAACGGCCGACTGTACTACATCAAAAAGGAAACAGATGTTTTCGGTACTGTTACCTTCGATTTCAACACTATTCCAGGACTTGGTCAGGTAATCAAAGCAATTACATACGTGCCAGATGCTGACAATGTTTATGCGATTCATAATTCGGGCATCAAGCGCCTTAAACTGAATAGTGGGACTCAAGGAAATGTTGGAGGTGTTTCTACAAATGCTCAGGCAGCTGTTATTTCGGATGGCTTCATCGCGATTCTTGGAACTAAGCAAACGAATATTGAACTCAACAATCCAGGAACTGGAATAAATCAAATTACTGATCAAACCAAGAAGACGAACCCTGTCAAATTGTTAGATGCAGAGTATCACCCTTCAATTTCTCGAGTTATTTTGACAGGTTCAGATGGAACGATGTACACGAATTCTAGTGATTGGGCTTTAACTCAAACGACAACTAATAAAGACCTATACGCTTCTACTGATGAATCGACAGGGATGTATGTTGTTGGTGAAAGTGGATACTTTAGTTTCGGACAAATCTTCGGTACTACATTTAGCTCGACTCCTGTAACTCACAGTTCTGGTTCAGCCATTGAAGCATTAGTTTCTGACGATTTATATGACATGGATATGAATGGAGTACGCGTTTATGCAGTTGGTCAAAACGGTCGAGTTATTTATACTTCAAATTATGGAACGATGCCATTTGAATCAATTGTACAAGGTACAGAGGATCTATATGGGGTTACACCTAGAATTGGAAATCTCAAAATGCTTGCCGTAGGTGATCGCATGCAAATGAACGACGTTGCAGCATCTAGTTTTATCCAAATAACTGAGCTCTTCACACCACCGTTAATTGATGTGCATTTCTCATCAATTACGCAAGGAACTTTCTTATCAGACAACTTCACTGTTCGTAAAACTGCAAGTTCTGGACTAGATTGGAGAATTGTTGTTCCGGATGTGGTACCTGCAATTCCTTATACAAGTGTCTGGACATTTGATCCAAGTCGATCTGTAGTGATGGGAGCTGGTGATCCAATGGACATAAATGGACTAAGTGCAACTAGTATTACAAGTACACTCTCGGATGTTCGGTCTATTGATCATCTTGGTAACGAATTTTATGTGATTGATGGTACTAATCTGAAAACGATCAATGACGCAACATTCGCTCAAACGGACATCGTTGGATCAATAGGAACTGCAAATGATCTTGAAGTTCTGGCAGATGGATCTGTCGGAATTACTGGAGAGAATGGCTTATTCACATACTATGATGAGAATTTGACGCAAATATTCCAGAGTACACCTGGAGATGGTCTTCCTGCAAGTGTTGATCTTAATGCTTTAACATTCGTTGATAACACGTACATCGTCCTTGTTGGTGATGATGGCAGATATTATAAAACGGATGCACAAAGCATTGGCATTGATGGTTACTTAGATGGAACTTTCTGGATAGATGTTCCACTTGTTGGTGATTTAGAGCCAATTATAGTGGCGCCTGGAGATGCGGATCTGTATACGATTCAATTCTCATCGCCCAATAATGCCGTGTTTGGCGGTAAGTATGATCCTTCTTTTAGTGGTGGAGCTTCAGCTGGCACACCTTATGTGCGGAATGTGTATGATCCAAATTCAAGATATTCATCACGTTTTTACTACGATCGTTTGGGTCGATTAGTTGTGAGTCAAAATTCTCGACAGTACAATAATCCACTGGCTCGTAAGTATAGCTATTCATTGTATGATGCACTTGGACGTGTTGTTGAAGTTGGAGAGAAGACTGAGAATACTGGAAATTTGATAAAATTCAAATCTGTCTTCGGAACTTCAGTATCGAGTTATTACAATCCATCAGTAATCGATGATGTACAACTATTGGCATGGGTTGAAGAGACCAGTGGAGAACGAAGAGAAGTAACTAGAAGTTATTACGATAGAACGATAATTACTGGGCTTCCTGCTACATTCGTTCCGGACGTATTGACTCAGCGCAAGCGAATTACACATGTTACGTATGAAGAAATTCGTGACAATAACGATCAAACTTATGATCATGCTACACATTACGACTATGACATTCATGGAAATGTGAAGACACTTCTTCAGGACAATCGTGAGATGGCAGAGACCTTCCCTACGATCGCTTCACAACGTTACAAGCGAATGGATTATACCTATGATCTTGTGTCAGGAAATGTTCATAGAATGAGCGTTCAAAGTGATGAAGTCGATCAGTGGCATCATGCATACACTTATGATTCAGATAATCGAATTACATCAGCTTATACGACAAATGAAACTCCATTCTTGGCAAATACAGCCTTACCACAAACAATGGAGAATGAACTTATCAATAATGATGCTTGGGAAGAAGAAGCGAGATATTTCTATTACGATCATGGTCCATTAGCACGAACAGAGATTGGAGAAGATGCTTTGCAAGGATGCGATTATGTCTACAATATTCAAGGTTGGTTGAAAGGTGTAAATGCAACTTCCTTGGATGGGCAATTTGATCCAGGAAAGGATGGAGTAGATGGAGCAACGAATGATCCATTTGGAAATGATCTCATGGCATTCAGCTTACATTATTTCGATGGCGATTATCAAGCAATTAACGGAACAGGACAAAACCATGCTGCAAGTATTGATCCTACAAGTCATTTAGCTTCAAATAACAATGATCTATTTAATGGGAATATTAAGATCATGCAAACGACAATTAGTAACTTGAATACGCATGAACCAATGCCTATGGCAAATGCCTACCAATATGATCAGTTAAATCGTTTGAGGGAAGCTAGAAGCTACGAAAATGGATACAATGCTAATGCATGGAATCCTACTAGCTACAGCAATGAGTACTACAATGCATTTACATATGATGCAATGGGGAATATACTTACCCAAGATCGCCATTTGCGTGATGGAACGACTAAGATTGAGGAAATGACCTATCAATATCATGAAACAGTTGGTGGAGATTTAGTTAGAAATAGGCTGTACCATATTAACGATGCAATTGGAGCAACCATAGACGCAACAGACATTGATGATATGGGAACATTCGATGATGGAGCTAACATCAATGGGGCTAATAATTATGTATACGATGAAGAGGGACGCTTGATAAAAGACGTTCAAGAAGAGATCGAAGAGATCATTTGGAGAGTTGATGGAAAGGTCAGTGAAATCAACAGAATTAGTACCTCTACAAAGCAAAACGTGTCTTTTGACTATGATGCCATGGGCAATCGAATAGCGAAACACGTGTATAGTAACAGTTCAGGTATATTGGAAAAGAGTACCTATTACATTCTGGATGCCCAAGGAAATACGCTGAATACCTATGAGCATGTAGTTAATCCTGGAGGAGGAGCAGTGGCTTACAACTTAAAAGAACGTCAAATTTATGGTTCTTCACGTGTAGGATTGCTCGATGATGAAGTTAGTATGCTTGCAGTTCTGGGTCCAGTAGCCGAAAATGTGAAATGGGAATACGGCAAAAAGTACTATGAATTATCGAATCATTTGGGGAATGTGTTGACTGTTTTTAACGACATAAAAACGCCGCTAGATGAGACTTTAGATCTTGTTGTCGATGCTTATACTGTCGGGATAATAAGCTCTACAGACTACAGCCCTTTCGGAGTACAGCTTGACGGACGATCAGAGTCGAACGGAAGTTATCGTTATGGGTACCAAGGATCAGAGCTTGACGACGAGGTAAAAGGTGATGGAAATAGTTATACGACACACTTTAGACAATTGGATCCAAGAGTTGGTAGATGGTTGAGTATTGATCCTAAAGCTGGGCAGCTTCCATGGCAATCTCCATACATCTCAATGGATAATGGACCCATCTCGCTAAATGATCAACTAGGTGATAAGGTTAAAATTGGGAAAAAGAAGAAAAACAAAGATGAAAACGCGCTAAGCACTAGGCAAGGAAAGGAAGTCACTGGTGGCACTCATGATGAAAATACAGGAGAGGTGTTCGAAACTAAAAACGTGACTCATTATTACAATGACGGTAAAGAAATCTCAGAAAGCGCGCATAAACGACTCAGTAAACAAAACACAAGGATCGCCAAGACTAATAGCAAAATCGATGCTCATAATGATTTGATCGATGCAAAAATGGCCTGGTTTACAGACCAAGGTCTAGACGCTAAGTATAACGAAGACTCCGGAGTATTGAGTATGGAGGGTGGAGTTGGTAAACCCACGGATGGTGACGTTCCTCATATTTTAACTCAACTTTTACAGGCCAAGAGTACGTATAAATTCAAGACTAATACGAAAATAGAATCTCAAGGAAGGAATATACATACAAATAAACTTGCTAAAGGTCCAGACGCATTGAGATTACTAGGATCTAAGTCTATTGCTATTTCGGAACATGCCCTCAGGAATCCAAAGCCAGCCTTGGCAAAAGTTATCGCAGCGGATGCAAAAGTATTTTTAGGACTTGAGAAGAATAGTGTGAATTCAGTATTTAAAACCGTGCAAAACATTGATCCTAGTCAGTTCCACAGAACTGAAATAATTATTAATCAAATTGGAATTCAATTAAGAGGATACAAAACATACTCTAAGAAAATAGGCGAGAAAATGCTGCATGATAAAATTACCTTAGTAGCAGATGAAAAATAATGTTCTGTAAAAATGATTGATGTTAAGAATATACTGAGAAAAAAATTTACTTTAAGAATAATAATTCTTGGTGTGATAACCTCAATTAGCATAACTAACACAGTACTATGTCAAATTGAGAAGAGGAATTTACCTTCCCATTGGGCTTTGCTTGACTTCTCAGAAGATAACAGCAATATCTTACTACGAGATACTTTGAAGTTTGAGGTATGTAATAATTGCTACCCTTCAGATTCTCTTGCATCAAAACCTAAATTTGTCCTTTATAGGAGGTTTGGACGAAACAATGAAGGAGTCCGGTATCACGGAACAAAAAAAGCTTTCCTTTTTTGTTTCGTAGATGATATTCAAGATGACAGCTCTAATACATCTATTAGCTACAAGCCGTTTATTAATGGAAGATGGCAGTGCAAACGAAAGAATAAAGAGATGAATCTTATACTACACTACTACTCGCACGATGATACTTTAGACAGCACTTCGAAAATGATAAAACGTGAGTATAGGATTCTAGTCCTTAGCAAAGGTAAAATGATTCTAGTTAGAAGAAACTGACTCGCATTTATCAAATGCATAAAATCATATCTTCGGAAACTATTTTTTCTTGTCACCGTCAAACCCAAAAATTATCTGTAAATTGAATTGTCCTATACACTCTACAAAAGCAGCTCTTTTTCAACTAAAAAAGGATGTAAAAACAAAGCTGTTTTGCAGATTATTTGCCAATTATAGATCGTAATTACTTACATATCAACAATCTAGAATCTGCTGTCGGGATAATAA
>JBLHON010000057.1:0-15768 GCA_047621865.1 Crocinitomicaceae bacterium
ATTGAGCGTAATGAATTCTAACTGTTGTTAATCCATCAGCTGACTGAGAAGTAACAACTCCATCCACACCATCAACTACAGGGTTGAATGTTCCCGAGGCCATGAAATCATCTTGGTCCACGGGCGGCAGATCTGCATCATACAATTCCCATGTATAGAACTCATTCGTAAGCTGAAATTGCTCTGGTGCCGACCATAATTGCGGCGCATTTGGATTGACATCATTGATCGTATTGGATGCAAATTCCCAGCTAGCTGCATTTTGCTTCTTCACTTTCAGATAGACATCAGCATCAACATTGATAAGAAGATCCCAATCGATATCTTGATAATTTGAAAGCTCGTATTCCGTCACATAAAGCGACTCGCAACTTCCATCATCCAACGTTGCAGTTGCATCAAAGTGAGGCGAATCGATGTCCATGCACCCAAGTGTCTCACCCGCATTTGGATCGATAGGTTCTTTCTTACAACTCCCAGTGCTAAAAGCAACAATGGCGAGAGCAAGTATCGAATGAGTAACTGTTTTTTTCATCTGTTTTTTTAAAATATTAATGATTGAAGCTATCGCTTCGATGTCTTGATGCTCTCACATCGGCTTATTTGTTTTTAAACGTATAACCAACACTAATTCCAGCCCAATGTTCAAATGGGACGTTGCTATTATTGTCAATAAAAGGGGTGTACGTAGCGCGGAACATAATTCCACCATCCATCTTTTGATATCTATAACCAACAGTCAAATGTCCGAGGAATTGAGATTTGCGATCAAAACCTGATGTGCTCAGATGGTCTCGATATGTCCAGTTCATGAAGGTCACCCCTCCTCCTGCTTCTATCCGATGAGCGATCTTCCCCCAAATCACATGCGTAGAAAGTGGAATGAATACATCTGGAAAACCAGAACCATTGAATTCTGACATCATCCCAACTCCAACTCTTCCGTGTAATTTGAAACTTTCACTGATCTGCCAAATAGAACGATCATAATTCAATGACCAGAGACCACCAGCACCTCCAACCTCAGCAAATACTGTGTTCGATGCATAGTCATTATCGCTTTGAGAATGAACCTCACCAACAATTACAATGAAAGCTAGACATTGCAAAAGTATCTTGATCGAAATGTATTTCATAGAGCTAGTGAGCGATGGTTTGTTAGCGTTAATTCTCACCACAAGGTACAGAATATTAAGCGACCTATCCAAATATATAGTGTGGATTCTAGCGCAAAACTATGCATGGGAAGTCCAGATGGATTTGAAACCTTAGACTGCTGATTTATCCTTTTCTGATGCAGGTTCAACTTGAGCCATAGCGTGTTCTGCAATGGCAGTTATTGAAAGTGAAGGATTTACACCTGGATTTGCAGAAATCATAGAACCATCAATTATGAACATGTTCTGATATCCGAAGACCTTGTTGTCTTTGTCGATTACTCCAGAAGTCTCATCAGCTCCCATTACAGCTCCACCTAAAATATGGGCAGTAGATGGAATTCCAGCCAACACCTCTAAGGCAAACGATGTTTCCTTTCCATGTGTAATACGACTATATGCCTTTGTCAATTTAAGCGATTCGGGAATGAAGGGTGTTGGTCTTTTCCCCTTTGTCATTGATGATGCCATGCGCCCAAAGATATTCCTTCGAAATTTTAATGTCCCGTCAACTGATTGCATGAACAGCAATACAACTGTTCGTTTGGACCAACTATTAACCAAATATATTTTCAAGTATTTCAATGGTGATTTAAAAAACGTTCCGAACATTTTCACTACGCGAATGAACACATTATTGCCAGGCGCATACGGCAAATGAAGTAACCTCCAAAATCCAGATCCATCAGAATACCGAACAACTTCAAGGTGACTATTCTCATCTGTATGGAGAATACTTCCAATGGCAACACCTTTTGAAACATCCTTATCTCGATTCAATTTCGAAACACTCACAAGGGTTTCACTATTGGTTCTGATATCTGCTCCAAGCATATCGGAAATTCGCGGCAATGATTTCTTCTTTATTTTCAAGAGCAATTTTATCGTTCCGAGAACGCCTCCTGAAAATATAATGCCTTTTGCTGTGAACGATTTCCTCTTTTTAAAGATCGATGTACTCGATTTTAAGTAGACTCGATATCCAGTTGAGCCATCTTTTCCGTCAAGGGGAACAACGTTCTTCACCTCATGCTCTGCACTAATTTCGGCACCTTTTTTTTGTGCTAAGTACAGATAATTCTTGTCAAGTGTATTCTTCGCGTTGTTTTTACAGCCAGTCATACAACCACCACAAAAGTTGCAACCCGTTCTTGTTGGGCCTTCACCATCGAAATATGGATCTTCTACTGTTTCATTTTCTTTTCCGAAATAAACGCCAACATCTGTGGCTTCAAACTGATCCTCCTTCCCGAGCTCCTTGGCGAGTTGCTCCAATTCAAAATCACCATCGAATAAGCGTGGATTTTTTGTCGCACCGAGCATTTTTAGCGCGATTTGATAGTAGGGTTTTAGCTCATTTTCCCAGTCATTGAGATTGCTCCAACTTCCGGAAGTATAGAAATTCGACTTTGGAATGGGCAATGTATTCGCATACACGAGTGACCCTCCTCCTACACCCGTTCCTGAGATAATCGCGACATGCTTGAAAATTGTCATTTTCATGATGCCAAAACAACGAAACGTCGGCAACCACAGCCACTTTCTCAGGTTCCAGTTTGTTTTCGCAAAGTCTTTTGATTTGTACCATTTCCCTTTCTCAACCACTAAAACGCGGTAGCCTTTTTGAGAGAGACGCAATGCACTAACAGACCCGCCAAATCCACTGCCAACGATGATATAATCGTAGTCCAGCTTCATGCTATTTTAAACGTATAATCTTTCTGATGAACTTCAACTTACGTGGCGTATGTGGGAAATATTTCAGATTAAGTTCGAACCAGGTTGGCTTATCGAGTACGCCTCTGTAATGCGAAAATGCTTTAAATCCAAATTCACCATGATAAGACCCCATACCACTTGCACCTACTCCACCAAACGGTAAATTTCCATTCGATATTTGCATCAGGGCGTCATTCACCGCGCTCGTTCCACTTGGAATTTCAGACAATAATCTCTCCTTGATTTTTGAGTTCTTTGTGAAAATATACGATGCCAATGGTTTTTCGAACTTCTTGGTCATTGCTATTGCTTCATCTAGTGAATTGTATTCGACTACAGGAAGGATTGGTCCAAAAATTTCCTCTTGCATGACAGCATCATCCATTGTTACATCTGTCATCAGAGTTGGAGCAATATACCGCTGAGTAATATCAAAGTCACCTCCGCAGACCACTTTTTCTGAGTCAATGAGATCTGCCAGTCGCTGCGTATGTTTCTCACTTATGATTTGAACATAATTCCCATTTTCAAATGAGAAATTGGATTTTTCGATTTCAGCTTGAGCGAGGGACAAGAATTTTGCTTTAAGTGAACTATGCACAAGGACATAATCCGGCGCCGCGCAAATTTGTCCAGCGTTCAGATATTTTGCCCAAATCAATCGTTGTACAGATCGCTTCAAATTACACGATTTTGTAATAAAGGCTGGGTTCTTTCCTCCTAGTTCTAATGTGACTGGGGTTAAATGCTTACTTGCTGCAGCATATACTATTTTACCGACAGTCGCACTCCCAGTAAAAAATATCTTGTCAAATTTTTGCTCTAGCAATTCAGTAGTTTCTGCCACTCCTCCTTCAACTACTGCAAAATAATTGGAGTCAAAGTTCTCTGAAATCAGGTTGAATAAAACTGCGCTGGCATTTGCTGTCATTTCACTCGGCTTTAGCACAACTGTATTCCCAGCAGCTAGTGCAGATACTACAGGAGCGAGGGTAGTTACGAAAGGATAATTCCAAGCGCCAATCGTCAATGTTGTTCCCAAAGGTTCTGGAATGATGTAACTCTTTGCTGGAAAATTCACGAAATTGGTTTTCACCCGAGAACGCATCGACCAGTTCTTGATGAACTTAAGGGCATCATCAATTTCATAGTGGACTATAGCAAGTTCAGTGGTATAACTCTCGAAGGCAGATTTATTGAAATCATCATTGACAGATTGATTTAACAACTGCTCATTGTCTTTCAAAACTTGTTTCAATTTCTTTAACTGACGAATTCTGAAAGCAATATCTTTCGTCGCGTGAGTTTCGAAAAACGCTCGTTGTGAAGCCACTATTTTCTCCATCATCTTATCTCTATTCGAAATCCCCTTAGTATTGGGAACTGTTCAATTTCTAATTCTTACGGGCCGACAGGTCTACTTTGTCTATGTGCAGCACAACTAAGGTCTTAATGCTAGCTTCGGCTGATTCAAAGATACGGTAAAAACGATTGCTAGAATATTTCTTCGTGTAGGAAATTGAAGGTTTATTTAACGGGACATTCATTCCGATTCTTCTATTTTCTTGAGTTCTTGCTGCAGCGTTCGCGATCGCATATCCTTCCCATCATGACTCCAACCTGGTGCTTGTAGTAGATAGTTTATTTTATTTTTGAATCCTTTCGCTCTCCGTACATCTCGATAGATTGCCTGAAATTCATGAAATGCAACGACGAATATGTTGGTAGAGGTTAATGGCGTTGTAAGACCGTAAACGACCGGTATTTTATCATCTTCCGCCTTAAAAGTTCCGAACAATCGATCCCAAACAATTAAGATACCTGCATAGTTTTTGTCTAAATATTCAACTTGAGAGGAATGGTGAACTCGATGGTGAGATGGTGTGTTCATGAAGTATTCCAATACCCCCAATTTATTTACCAATTCAGTGTGCACAAAAAATTGATAAATCAAGTTTAACTCAATCATTAAAAAGACCATCAATGGATGAAATCCCAAGAAAGGCAGCCAAGCCCAAAAGAAAAATTTGATGAGGTATTCCCACCATCCTTGTCTGAGCGCAATAGCCAAATTGAACTCATTCGAGGAATGATGATTCACATGTCCCGCCCATAAGAAGCGAACCATATGAGCAATTCTGTGCATCGTGTAGAATGTCAAATCATCCAAAAAGAAGAGCAGTACCCAAACATACCAATGATCGAGATGCCAGTCCAAATTGAAGAATCCATCAACTCCTTCTGGTCCTAATTCATCGAAAATTGCGTGCTCATAGAGAAACCAGAATAAGAAGAAAAATCCGATTCGATTGAAGACTTTAATTAAAGAAGCTCCAGCTCCCATTCCAATACTCACGTACGATTGTGCTTTGTCGTACTTCTTTTTTCGACGACGTGTAAGCGCGAAAAACTCCACAACAATGAAAAGTGCAAAGATTGGAATTGCAAAGATTATGGGATCCGGTAATTTGAAATAGAGATCAAGCATTTTCTATTCTTTTTTCAACATCTTAGGTATTGATCCTCGGCAAGAGCAAATTCTTTGTCGATAACGATTTTCTCATTACCCACTAATAGAGTACCTGAGACTTCTCCCATTGGACCTTGATAATTGGATCTTCCCAATGGCCCAAGGTTAATCTTAACACTCTTGGGATAAAGACTAGTAAAGACCAAATCAATGGTTCCACTACTATCCTTTATAGTCCAACGGTCGCCGTCTCTGAGGAATTCTACCCCATTGAGTTTTGTCAATTTCCCATCAATCCAAATTCCATTTTCATTGTGCTTCTCGTTGTCCAGTGATTGGTTTTTTGTCAAATTGATTCCAATCATTTTGCCCTCATGTAGAAAGGCGGTCGTCAACCAATCCCATCTCATAATATATGGATAGTACCCCTTGTGATCATCCAGAATAAAAAAACTCTCATCCGTTTCAAATGAATGAGATTCTTCATCAATTTTCAATGACCCTTGCATTGAGGTTATTCCTTTGTGGGCATACATTCCTCGATTTTCTGCAAAAGGAATGCTCACTACCATCTGTTCACAGAATTCGAAATTGCCACGAACCTCGGCTTCAATTGCTGGCATTTCTTTTGTCTTAAGTGCACTGAATTTAAGCTTTACGTAGTTGCCTTCTAGTTTGTTTTCGATTTCTATTGAGAGGGTTTTCCCATGATAACTATTTGTACTATTTAGAATTCCATTGGGGATTTTCAATGCATTTGGCATGAGTTGCTTCTCATAGACATAATGTTTCTTCTTCCGAATATCAAAGACTCTAATTTGTGCAAACGCGGATACCTTCGCATTGAACAAGGTCAGGAAAAAGAAGAAATCTTTGTTCCCTCCTTGGAAGGCCTGAAACTCCTTTAAACGCAAGTTTTTAAACCATTGTGGAGTATAATAACCGGGGAAAATTAACGCATCAAGAAAGTTCACATTGCGAATTGGGGTTGAAAAGAGTCCAAATTCGATCTGGCCATCTGTGACCAATTGTTCCTTAATGCCTGTACTCATTTCTTCTGTATTGTTTACGGGCTCTCAAGATACTATAAATACGAGTATTAGTTCCACTTGTCGATGTTTGAAAATAATCTTGCATCCTGGCTATAGAATTCATTATCTTTAACCCAATCAAAAAAACTTAAACGTGAAAAATCTAATCCTATTACTTGCACTACTTTCCATTGGCATGATGTCATGTAAAAAGAAAGGATGTACAGACTCTGCGGCAGTAAATTACAGTGATGAAGCAAAAAAAGACGATGAATCTTGTCTCTATGTTCCATCAATATCTCTAAATGGATCTTCTTCACAGAATGTTCCTGTAGGCAGCACGTACATTGATTTGGGGGCCACGGCTACAGACGCTGATGGATCTTCAGTAACAGTTATAACAGATATCTCTCAAGTAAACACGGCGGCTCTTGGAACTTACACTGTGACGTACACAGCAACCAATGCAAATGGCACTGCTACAGCTACTCGAACGCTCAATGTCGTTATTGACCAAAGCAACTGGGTTGGTTCTCCATCTTGCAGTGACGATTGTAATTTAGTCTTGTTCCCACTATCTGGCAGTCCAACTGTCTCGGCTGGAGCAACTTCATCTGACATTATTATTGACAACATGTTCGATATTGAGGGTGGAACGATTAACTGTACGATCAATGGATCGACAATTACAGTGCCACTTCAAACTGTTCCAATTGTATTGGGAAGTATCATCCTTTCTGGTTCAGGAACGATGAATGCATCAGGAACTCAGTATACAATTAACTACAGTTATGACAACACGACGCCACTTATTGGTGGAGTTGGATCATGCACAGGAACGTACGATATCTAGAACAATTTTAAGATTCTATTGCCTGCTATGTTAGATTTATTCCTTGATGAGAATCAAATTCAATGTGTCACGAATTTTCAAGACCTTGTTTCCACGCCTTTTCATGGAGAGAATAATGCGATTTGCTGGACTCGTAAACTAATTGGTGATTTTTCTGAGGTTGTTAAAAAAGTAGAACTAACTGGAAATATGGCGACTCTTGATCAAGAGGAACTTCGCGAACTTCAGTTGAGTGAACAGGGGCAGCTTGCTCGTGAAATTCTTTTAAATGACTTGAAGGTGCTGAAAGCTCATGGCGCGTCTCCAACTCTTAATGTGATCAAATGCTACGATAGAGATGATGTCTACCCGTTTTTTCCAACTGATGTTTATTCTTTTCATGTAGATCGCTCTCCTGTGCCTGTTGATACCTTTTTATGCACTTACCATGGTGAGTCGAGTGAAATATTGCCAAATTCACAGGCCCACCAAAAAGTGCTTGTTCCCGAGATACGTGAAGAACTCAAAAAACTACATAATGGAGCAGACGAAGGTTTTGAATCATTTTTAAGTGAATATTTCTTTGATCTACATTATCTCGCCAAACCTAAGGCACGTCCAATCAGCTTAGGTCTCGGTCACTTATGGAGGTTGGCAGTTGATCATCCTGAAAGTCAAGTCCCTCCTTGTCTTCACCGTGCACCAAAGGAAAAAAATGGACAGAACCGATTATTGATGATCTGTTGAATACAAGTCAAATAAATACAACAGAGTTTCAAGTATTTCCTATTGCAAAAGAAAGAATAAATGCATACTTCATTTAAGCATCGAACTCCCACCCTACTCAAAAACACTACCTTTAATGCTTTCTCTAGCGAAGACATAACAGAGGCACAGAACAAAACTTTATCACAGTTAAATGGTGCATTTCTTTCTAGTCTGAGCTTTTGTAAGTACTAAAAACCAGATTAGAAAACTATGAGTAATTTCCTGTCAAGTGCTAAAAAACAATTTGAATATTATAGAACGTTAGGGGAAAAAACCTTTGATCAAATTCCCGAAGAAAAATTGTTTTGGAAATATAATGGAGATAGCAACAGTATCGCCACAATAGTTAAACATTTGCACGGTAATATGATGTCGCGTTGGACTGAATTTCTAACGACAGATGGTGAAAAGGAATGGAGAAAAAGAGATGAGGAATTTGACAATGACATCCAAACAAAGGTAGAATTATTGGCTAAATGGAATGAGGGATGGGCATGTCTGTTTAATGCTCTTGATCCTTTAATTGAAAGTGATTTAGACAAGGAAATTTACATTCGTAACATGGGACACTCAGTTACAGAGGCAATTAATAGACAACTGACTCATTACCCATATCATATTGGACAAATTGTCTTTATTGGAAAAATGATGGTAGAAAATGAATGGAGCCCGTTATCTATTCCAAAAGGAAGCTCTAATCAGTATAACGAGGAAAAGTTTGCAAAGCCAAAACGAACGGAACATTTCACTGATGACTTATAGGGATCGTTCTAAGAAACTACTACCTTCGAGAAAGATTTTATTGGTTGAGAGTTATGCCATGAGCCTAGCATCAGCTATTGTAAGTAATGAGATAAATGATCATGGAGAAGATTTCGAATAGAGCATTAATTAGTCGACTATATAGTTCAGCCGATCAACAACTTGAGGACGCTAACTTTGACACTAAAATTTGGTCACAATGGTATCAGGTTGTGCAGGAACTAACTGGTGCTGAGAAGATGGTTTATGTGATCGTGAAATTAAATCAAACGGTAACAAATGGTGGTTTTGCGGAATTTTACGAAACCTCGTTTGGAATATTTGCTCCCGAAATTATTCATGCCCTGAACGAAGTTAAGGCGGTAGCGAGTGCCGAGATTGTTTCTAGCTCTTTACCAGTTGTAAATCCAACAGGACTTTTGGACGATGCGTACAAAGAGTTAGTTTTCAGTATTCAACTATCAGAACAACAACGTGCGCAACTTTATTCTCAGGATATACGATACGACCAACTGCAGGACTCTGAGAATTTAGAGGATCTACTAGGCGAGTATTTACAAGAGATGGTCAAATGACAATCTCTGAAGATTCGTGAAACGTCTCATTCACAAATATACACCCCAGAAATCATTTTTTAGAAATTATTACTTATCTTGGTCGCTCATAAATACGATTCACCATGAACCGGAAGACGATAAAAACTACTGGATACGCTGCTGCTGTTACGATTTTAGCTGTAAACTTACAAAGTTGTAGTAAGTATGATGATGGACCTGGATTCTCTTTGAGAAGCAAAAAAGCTCGTATTGTGGGTGAATGGGATATTGTTCAAATCGGATCTCAAGTATTTCCTCAAAATGGATATAGCTTGGAAATGGAATTTGAAAAAGACGGCGATTTCAAATTCACATACAGTTACGCAAGCTATTCATATTCATACGCAGGAGACTGGGAATTTTCTTCTGACAAAGAAGAACTTGACCTTATCGTTGATGGAGAAATTGTATCATATGAAATCAAACGTCTAACCAACAAAGAGGTTTGGATTGAAGATGAGTTCAATGATGAGTGGAAACTAGAAGCACAATAGTTCTTAACCCAAAAATATTTAAGCCTCTCAGAGGCTTTTTTTATGTCAAATAAATATCAAATAAGCTATTCCGAAGGAGTCCCGAAGATTTTTAAAGAGAATAATTTCAGTATCATCTTCAGCACCTATCAAGCTGGAAGGGTTATGATCATTGGAAGTTTGGATGGTATCGAGCTGAACCAAGTACCCATCAGCATTAAAAAACCCATGGGCATTGCAGTTGAAGGAACCAAGTTGGCCATCGCAAGTTTGGATGAGATCATTTTCTTTTCGAACAACGAAAACATCACGGAAACAATTAGGCTCAACGAAAAAAAATTTGATACAGTTTACATCCAACGTGCTAGTTACAATACAAGTACAATTGATGTTCACGACATTCACTTTGGTGACGGGGTCTTGTGGGGTGTCAATACCTTATTTTCTTGTTTGACTACATTTGATATCAATTACAACTTCCGTCCGAAATGGAAACCTGAATTCATTGATGGGCTAGCTCCTGAGGATAGATGTCATTTAAATGGAATGGCTTTCGATGATAAGATGCCCAAATATGTGACGGCCTTAAGTGCTACCAATCACAAAGATGGGTGGCGCGAAAACAAAATGAAGAGTGGTGTACTTTTAGAGGTTCCATCGAGCCGAACGATTCTTTCTGGACTTGCCATGCCCCATTCTCCACGTATCATCAACGGCGAATTGTACGTGCTTGAATCTGGTAAAGGGCGCCTATTAAAAGTAGATACTGAGGCTTGTACCTATGAAGTTGTGCACGACTTTGGATGCTTCGTGCGCGGAATGAGCAACAAAGCCGAGATCTTATTCATCGCCAAATCACAGATCCGATCTACATCAAAAGATTTTGGCGAGTTAGCAGTTAAAGAGAATTCGCGTAAAGCAGGAATTATCATCTTTGATTTAAACAAAAAAGAAGTCCTCGGACAAATTGAATACGAAACTACAGTTGAAGAAATTTACGATGTGCAAATCATCGAAGATTACTTGAAACCTGTGGTTCTCACCAACAAATCTGAAAAATTCAAGCAAGTCATTACCTTCCCTGGCAATGTCTTTTGGCGAAAAGAAAAGGAAGTAATTAAAAACTAGTTCACTGAATTTTTCTCGGCATCTTTAATAGAATCTTGAACGCGCTTTCTTTCCGCTCTTCTGTTTATGCGCATTTGTCTTCTGGCAGTGTCAACTTTGAAGAAAGTATTCGACTGATTGGCTGGAACCTTTACAAGAGAATCAGATTCAACAATCTCAGTTTCTCCCGAATTTTTACTGCCGTAATGTTTGATTACAGCCGCACTCAAAGCCGTCACAGCAACAACAACCACTGTCAAAATAATAACCCGATTCTTTTTCTGCATTCGCTACAAAAGTTTGACCTAAAAATATCGATTAATTCGATGCCTAGGGCGGGAAATCAAAAGAAGATTAAAAGTGCAGGACATTAGCTACGAAGCATAAGGGGTTTATCGCCATGATCACGCCATTAGTTTGAAAATCTATTCTTACTTTTAGAAAACAACTTTAGCTAAGCACCCATTCGATTTCTTAGCCTAGATGTTAGTGGTAATGGCGCCCATGATAGAAAAAATCATCTTACTTATTATTGGATCGTATTGTTTTGGATGCACTAGTTCGAGCACTATAGATAATCAAGTGACTGATCAGGCTAGTGCAATTGAATGCAGTGAAAATGGGTGTAAAGGAACTTACCGTGGAGCTGAGTTTATAAATGGCTCGGACATTGCCCATCAATTTTCAAATGAAATATCTGAGAAGGTTGGAAATAAACTTAAAGAGCTTTATAATAATGGAAATTATTCCAAAGTAGATTTTTCAAATATCGTAATGACAACAGAAGGAATGGGATCAGGGAATGTTATCTATAAACTAAACATCCCATTTAAAACAGTTGAGGAAAAATGCCATGCATACACATCCTTTGACCATGTTGGTGGATGGGATCATGCTCCAGCACTTTCTTCAAGAAAAACTGAACTCCAAAAGGCTCTACTGCCAGGAGAAAATTTGAATATCAGCGATCTAAAAGTGACACCTGAAGGGCTGCAAGAATATTGGATTCAATGGAAGAACAAAGTAGTTCAAGCCAATTGCAGACAAAATTAGTGGCTTTAATTAGCCAAAAAATTAAACTTTTTAGCATCAAAACGTTATAAGCTATGATGCCAATGAAAAAAATCTACGTCTCAGTTTTAACTATTTCTTTTTGTTTCATCCTGCAAAATGGGTTTGGGCAAAATTCACAAAATGACTCTTTATTACATACTGGTGCTAAGATGTTTCTTCTAAATGTCCTAAAAGATTTAGAACCTGATATGAATAGCCGAATTGAGGATAGTCTTTGTTTGGCGTGGATTCCTCTTGACACGATAAAAGCTCGCGTTAAAAAATCATCCTCTTGCATTAATAACCAAACGGGCGAGCTTGATTTAAGCTTACTTAACACAAATTCTACCGGCTTTGAAAAATATACTTACCGCATTGACAGCTGTTGTACAAGGGAACTTGAAAAAAATATTTTTTATCTACGGATCAATCTGGCATATAAAGATTCCCTTGAACATGGACGAATCAGGCCATTCCTTTATGGCTACCTGTGGTATAAAATTTGGTTCGACGGTGACAGATATTGGTTAATTCCTGGACATCATACCAACGATATTTGTATTGATTTACTTTGGATGAAGTATAATCCCCGAAGTGGTGGAATGCGCTATTTTGACAGACATACTCCACCCTGGTAACTTTGGAGGAGGAATAAACCATGGAAGGCTATAACCTAGAGCTGAGCAAAAAAAACAACAAGCCTTTAACTAAAAAGTAAAGTAGCGAATGGGGCTTACTTTATACAACCAAAATTTCTGGAATGGATCAGTATCCAAGTTTGCCAAATTCGCAGCTATTCCAAGATCGTCGGAGAGTTGCCCACATGTCCAATAATAGCCAAGTTGAAATCCGCCAAGATTGTAGTGTTCATGTTCCGCGCCAAAACCAATTGCATAATTCATTACACTCGCTTCGTAGGTCGCAGGCAAATACCAGTCGTGATAACCAGGCGTGGCTAAAGTATAACACTCCATGGCAGCTCTTCCCCCAGCTGCGCATTGATTTGTTATGTTTCCCGTCTAATTCTGACCACAGCCAATTCCATCTTGATAGTTGCAATTGATAGGACTAATCCACAATAAATCAATGCAGGTATTTGCGCCAAAAAAATCATATCCCTCTCATTTTAATTTTAAGCTAGATTGAACTTACTTTTTTTGTAGCTTTAAGTCCAGTTCACGAGGCTGATAAATAAAACCACTAGCAAACAAATTCATGAGTAAAAAGCCGACATTTAGAATCTATCCATCAATCGGGGTTGCCCGTTTGGGAAATGGAGAAGCAATCAAAGAAGAAGTAGTTTTCAGTCCAGAAGTTCCGTGGGCAAACTTGTATGATACAGACCAGCATTATCTTACATCAGATGGAAAGTTAAAAAAGCAAGCACAACGTTTTTACATCTATGAGTGCGATGAAAACGGAAATGCAATTCGGAAAATAAACCCAGACGATTACGACATTGAATGGAGAGCAGAGGTAGCGAACAAAAAGCCATTTTGGTATGATTTCAATAACAGCTTGGATCTTTCAATTCAGACAGAAAATCAGAATTTAAGTCCTAACTTCTTCGATAAAGAAATTGCTCCAGGAATCTCTGCAAGCATGCGAAACCCTAATGTCTTGGATGAATCCAAACGCAAGGAAGGAGCAGAAAACTTCAGAAGAGAGCTTATAAACAGACCTAAACGAGCTTTTGTTACCAAAGAACATTCTAGAAAGGCAATTGGTGGAAGCTTTCCGTTTGTAGAAACTGAAGGACTATTGAGTAAAATTGCAACAAAAATGAACTCAAAAATCAAGGAGGTGAATTTGGGTACTCTTGAGTACCATGAAGGATCTCTAATTTTTTATGGTGGAGACGGAAAATCTGCCTCTTTAAATCCTTCAGATCTTAATACTGATTTCGCGGATAACTCCAATTGGTATGATGATATTTGTGATGGACGAATTACAGCCAAGATCACCTCGAAAAAGACCAAGGAAGTTGTCGAATTAAATGACGCTAATTCAGCGGCTTGGATCGCGACAGCACCACCCGATTACGCGCCACAAATTCAGCCAATTTCAACGATGTATGACCTCATCTGTGGAACCGCGAACGAATCATATGCTCCTGAATTGAGTCTCGTTTTCCCAATATTTTACAGACTATATCGCATGCAATGGGTGAACATGGGAGACTTCTTAGCTCCTTCATTCAGGGAGAAGATTGATAAAATAACAGCAGACGGAAACTTCAAATACATCTACTTCAAAGATGATACAGGTATGGGAGACATCATTCGTCAAGAAATATTCGATCTCTTTAGAAATCCACACTACAACGCTAATAATGAGCCAATCATTCCGAGTAAAGACAAAACTGATTTAACGAGTTTAGGGAATACACTGGACGATCTCAAACTGCCGTACTATCCAGGAGATGGAATTAATTATCCAGGTAGTCCGGCCCAATGGTTTGCTATCCCACCAATGCTCTATGAAGAACTTAAAAAATGGCGAGATGGTGAATTTTCAACGCCTGCCAGCTTCAACTTTAGTGACATTGACGAAATGGGGAAATTCTATCAGAACCAATATCTAGAAGCTGCAAAAGATGAATCCAAAAGTGCGCTATTAATGACGCGTGCCGTTCTGGAAACATTATATGGAGGAGGTTTTCATCCGGGCGTAGAACTTACTTGGCCAATGAGACATAAGCAAATTTATGCAGAAAACACAAAAACATATGACTTCGTAAATGAAGACGATGGCTATGGATATGGATTTTTTGGATTGCGCGAAATTCGCATGAACTCGGCTACAAAAGAAGAGCAAAACGACATTTTCTTCAAAGATTTTGGTTTCTTGATGACACCAGATGACATAAAAGAATCAATGGATTCAAGTCACTCAAAGCATTGGTTGTGGAAAGTAACTCCTGGAGATCTCACAAAATGGATGGGAATTCCTTGGCAATCAGATGCAGGAAGTTGTCAAGCTGTATTTACCAATAGTCAATATCCCGTTCCTGCTTGGTGGGCAGCAAATTTACCAGTAGACGTGTTGACAGATGAAAGTTTCAAAAAAATACAAGATCCAGAGATTTTAGAAGAGACAAAACGCAACATTTATGCGAATCGTTTGCCTTGGTTGCAAACAACAGATACTGGATTCGTTGGATATCATGCAGAAGGTGGATACATGAATGGGCTTATCAATATGGTCTATAAATGGAAAGATATTGGAATGGTTACTGGTCGCGAATCAGGAGTTGATGTCAATGGGATTCCAAAAATTGTTTACATCTCGTACACGGGAGATAAATAATGAGCCACACAGTGAACACTAAGGTTGTTATTGTCGGGAAAGGCATTGCAGGGCTCGTGCTTTCAATCCTATTGAAACGGAAAGGCATAGATCACGTCGTGCTGGATCGAATTGAAAAAAAGAGAAAACCCGCTCTCGCAGAAACGTTACCACCATCCACCTTGGTGCTTTTAGAAACATTGGAACTTAAGGAGCTTTTTGAAAGAAGCTCCTTAAAAACCTTTGGATATCATTCACTTTGGGGAACACATCAAGTGACGGACAACAACTTTTTTTTCCACAACCCTTACAAGTATGGTTTAAAAATCGCTAAGTCGATTCTGCTGAGTGATCTCGAAAAGGAAGCTGGAACTGAGGTTATATCCTTTCAACATCTCCTTGATATCAATCTGGGCAAAAACGCTGTTCAGGTGAATCTTCGACAAGATAACGAGGAATTAACAGTAAATGGGGAGATTTTAATTGATGCAACTGGAAGAAATCGTGCAGTC
>JBLHON010000058.1:0-15647 GCA_047621865.1 Crocinitomicaceae bacterium
AATTACACCAAAAGCAAAATCAACAACGGAATATTGGAAGGCATTAATTCTAAGGTGCAATTAGCAAAAAAAAGAGCTAGAGGTTACCGAAATATCAATAACTTCATCAACATGATTTACTTCATTGTTGGAAAACTCAAATGTTCTTACCCACAGTATTCCATTTAGAGCCATAATTTTTGTGCAAGACTGTCTTCTTGTGCAAGCCCATTAAAAGAAATAATAAAGAGCACCATGACGCCGATAATCGAACGTAACTTATGATTGCCTAGTGAACGGAGATGGATCATCGACATGAATAAGAATTGAGAGACAAGATAGAAACTATTAGTTATTGACGTAAGTAAATTGATGTTTCGTCAATTTATATCCTAAAAGATCACTTATTTTTGATTTCGATCAACACAATTTATCGATGAGATGACATTATTAAGGGCGGGAAATTTATTAACTCTGATCAATTTTTTTTGCAAATACTTCTCGAATCAATGAATCCATGAAATTAAATATTTTTGACGACAATTTACCTTGTTTGTCCACTGTGACACGTGTTCAGCTCTAATTCCATCTGTTTTCAGCTGCTACTCGCTTCAAAAAAATTGTTAAAAGCACTATCCAGATGTAATTTTTCGGGAGTTCAAGCGTATTATATATAGCAATACGTAGCTGAGCTGACTGAATAAGTTGGCATACTATTTGAAATAGTTAAATCAGCTAAGTAGAAGTTAGTTTTCATAAGTAGTAGTAGTTTAGGTATTGAAAGGGGAGGATGCCAGTCTTCCTCTTTCATGTTTTATAAGAGATCCGCCGGATCGAATTGGCTTTCCACAAAAAGCCACAATTATTAAATGAACGAGCCTCACAAAAAGCCACACTAAAGAACGACTTCACACGTGATAATCACAGTTTTAATTTCGTCAACAATTATTTTGGTGTTTCTCCTCTGTCGTTCTCGATATGCTTATGCCATAGCTTCAGCATAGGCACTATATTTCATTTCAGACCACAGCTCAGAAATGAAACATTCAAACTGACAGACGAATCAATTTCATAACACTCAATCTAACAATCGAATTTATTTAAAGGAATAGGTGATTTCATGCTTGCGAAATTCATTTGAGTCCATAATCCTGTGACATTCGCACTGACACACCCACAAATTGGCAGCATCAATCATGACACTCTGCCCGGACAAAACCTTGTTAAAGGTCCTAAAACGTAGTAATACTGCTAAATTATTGTTAAAATCTCACAAAACCCATGATGTCCTGTGCGAAAAAAATCCTTTGGCACGCTATTTGAAATACAGTTATCAACTAAGTAGAAGTTAGTTTTCATAAGTAGTAGTAGTTTAGGTATTAAGAGGGAAGGACGCCAGTCTTTCCCTCTTATGTTTTATAAGAGATCCGCAGGATCGAGTAGGCTTTAGATAAAAGCCCCATAAAGATCATCTGTGATACTATATCAAAAGGATCGAGTAGGCTTTAGATAAAAGCCCCATAAAGATCATCTGTGATACTATATCAAAAGGATCGAGTAGGCTTTAGATAAAAGCCTCCATAAAGATCATCTGTGATACTATATCAAAAGGATCGAGTAGGCTTAGATAAAAGCCTCCATAAAGATCATCTGTGATACTATATCAAAAGGATCGAGTAGGCTTAAAAAGCCTCCATAAAGATCATCTGTGATACTATATCAAAAGGATCGAGTAGGCTTAGATAAAAGCCTCCATAAAGATTACCCAGATTGCCACCTTAAAATGCAATGTGTAGTCAACCAAGAACACTCGCTATATCTCAAGAATTTCACGTACTTTTGCCGTCGCCATAACACTACCGTGGCGCAAATAAGGATTAATGGAGAACATTCGAAATTTTTGCATCATCGCACATATTGATCATGGGAAAAGTACGCTGGCTGATCGCTTGCTGCAAGTGACAGGAACGATATCAGATCGCGACATGAAGGCACAGGCCTTAGATGACATGGATATTGAACGCGAGCGTGGAATTACGATCAAGAGTCATGCGATTCAAATGAATTATAATAAGGATGGCGTAGATTACGTCCTGAACCTGATAGATACTCCTGGACATGTTGATTTCTCTTATGAAGTTTCTCGATCGATTGCTGCCTGCGAAGGAGCTTTATTGATCGTGGATGCAGCACAGGGAATTGAAGCACAAACGATTTCAAATTTATATTTGGCCTTAGATCACGATCTTGAGATTATTCCAATTCTCAATAAAATGGACTTACCTGGGGCAATGCCTGATGAGGTAACTGATCAAATTATTGAGCTTATTGGGGGCGATGAATCAGATATTATCCGCGCTTCTGGAAAAACTGGACTTGGTGTTGACGATATTTTACATGCTATTTTAACGCGTGTTCCTGCTCCAAAAGGAGATCCAAATGCACCTCTTGAGGCCATGATTTTCGATTCTGTCTTCAATCCGTTTCGTGGAATTATAGCCTATTACAGAATTTTGAATGGATCCATTACAAAAGGCGAACGCATTCGCTTCTTCAATACTGGCAAGGATTACTCTGCTGAGGAAATTGGAATTTTGAAAATGGAACTAAGTCCGAGACAAAAGGTTTCTGCTGGAGATGTTGGGTACATCATTTCGGGGATTAAAAAAGCTGCTGAAGTAAAAGTTGGAGATACGTTGACAAGTCATGCAAATCCATGCTCTAGTGCAGTTAAGGGTTTTGAAGACGTAAAACCAATGGTTTTTGCGGGAATCTATCCTGTAGATACTGAGGATTATGAAGAGTTGCGCTATTCTATGGAGAAGTTGCAACTGAACGATTCGTCTCTTGTATTTGAGCCAGAATCTTCAATGGCACTTGGATTTGGTTTTCGCTGTGGATTCTTGGGAATGCTGCACATGGAAATCATTCAGGAGCGTTTGGAACGAGAATTTAATATGACTGTTATCACAACAGTTCCGAACGTTTCTTATCGCGCCTATTTAAATCGTACTCCTGATGTAGCACAGATCATAAACAATCCTTCAGAGCTTCCAGACCCGTCATCTATGTCGCATTTGGAAGAACCATACATTAAAGCTCAAGTCATCACAAAATCAGAATACGTTGGTCAAATTATGACACTTTGTATTGAAAAGCGAGGTGAATTGACGAATCAGGTTTATTTGACTCAAGATCGAGTAGAGATTAGTTTCGAAATGCCATTGGGTGAAATTGTCTTTGATTTCTACGACCGTTTAAAAAGTGTGTCACGTGGGTATGCTTCTTTCGATTATCATCCTACAGAGTACAAAAAATCTGATCTTATTAAGATGGATTTATTGCTTAATGGCGAACAGGTAGATGCATTATCTGCACTTGTTCACAGGAGTAATGCCTATGATCTTGGTAAGCGAATTTGCATCAAATTAAAAGAGTTGATTCCTCGACAGCAGTTCGAGATTCCTATTCAAGCTGCAATTGGCGCGAAAGTAATCGCACGTGAAACGATTAAAGCATTGCGTAAAGATGTAACTGCTAAATGTTATGGTGGTGATATCTCACGGAAACGTAAATTACTTGAAAAGCAAAAGCAAGGAAAGAAACGTATGCGTCAAATTGGGAAAGTTGAAATTCCGCAAGAAGCGTTTTTGGCTGTCCTTAAGTTGAACGATTAATCTAGGATCTTAGTCAATTAATGTGTGGTTCACCATCACACCTATTGAATAGTGGAGTTGCATATTCTACGATAATCTCGTCATTCAATGCATTTAATCTTTTGATGATTTCCTTGGCGCCCAATCCTTCAAAATGGGTGTAATAGTATCTTCGTCGTGTTGATTGAATTGTTTCAAAAATTCCATATTTCCTCAACATAGTCTCCATCTCCTGGTGGCTAACCAAGCCTTTTGTTTTAGGATTTACGCCATAAAACATGACGACTAAACTATTTGAGAATGCTCCACTTTTCGCGTCCTCGTTCAATGGTTCACACTCAAATCCATAGATTGAGTGTCCCATGTCACTGGCTTTTTGAACGAAATAAGAGACACTATCCATGTCCAAAGGATAATAAGAGCATTCGTAGCTTGCCCACCATTCCATTGGAAATCCAGCTGCTCGAAACAACTTAATCGTCTCCTGTTCCCGATTTTTGACAAAAAAAGTGATACACGATTCTTTTAGTTTGTAGCGCCCTACTTTCGTGCTATCCCTAGCATCAATCAGAGAAAAAATGTGAACGGGATAGTTCTCTTTTGATAGACTTTGCTTTTTTGATGAAATCTTTGTGGTGTCAGCTTCATCAATCAAAGTGCCACTCGAGATTGTTTCTTTGGAAATTAATTTTGGAGGAGGAAGTTTTATTTCTTTCTCTGGAGCTTCTCCCGAAGGATTGGAGCAGCCACATACTAATAGCATTATGACAAGTAGTCTGTTCATTTCAATTTTTTATGCAAAAAAATAAGGGTGATAAATCACCCTTATTCTGCAGTTGTTGTCATCCACTTACAGCTTACTACTTAACTCACTCTTCAAACCACTCCACTCAATAAGATGTAGTTTGACGACTCCAACTGGTATCTTTGCTTTCACCATCACAGGGATTTTATTCTGATCTGCCGTAATCCAGAATTGAACGTCATCCTCATGCTTGAAATATCTTCCCTTTTGTACAACTGGCACAAATTTGTGACACTTGAATTTTCCTTTTCGAATCTTAATCGTTTCGTCACCAACATATTTGATCTTCAAGTTGAATACCTCATCGTCCATGAATACAGGAAAGCTAAATGTTTTTCCTTTTTTCATTCCTTTCATATTGAGCGTTCTCGCTTTATAGAAAGATGAAATCATATCCTGCGTGGCAATCTTTACTTTAAAATCCTTTTTTCCATTGTTCACTTTGTAGTGATTCTGTTTAAAGGTATAGTACTGATTAATCTTATATCCTCCTTCGTTCACGTCTCTTTTAAAGTACCATGGCATTACAGACTTCACATCAATGTATGTTTGGTAAACATCATTTACGGCATAGACTGCATTAAATCCTCCTAATGTTCGTCCTGTACCCTTGGCGTGAAGAAGCGCTCTACCTGCTCCTTTCTTACTTGTTGATTTCAATTCAATTACTGCTTCACCAGCATCCATAAAACCATAAGTAACTCTGTATTTAAGTTTCTCTCCTACCTTGTAGGCGCCGTTAGTTACGCTTGGATATGTAATCGAAGTTGAGCTTGTCATTGCTCCCAGAATACCAATTAAACCAAAGAAATAAATGTACTTTTTCATGAGTCGTTATTTTTGTTAACTGAAGTGAATTCAGTCTGAGTTGATAACAGTAAAACAAATCCTATGCCAAAAATTTACAAGCCACAGCTCAATGGCAAGATACAGCCCATTTCGAATCTAAAATTCGCACGGTAATCTTGTAGACTTCCCATTTCTAGATCTACATTCTTGGCAAATCAGGAGTATGCCTTTCTTAAAATTACGAATTTTGTTGGAACTTTCAGCAGATTCTAAGAGCGAAATCTCCCCTTTAGAGTCAGAACTGGTTTCTCTAATAGATGATAGGATAACACTGCAGCACAAACAGTTAATAGAATGTTTTGTGGAAATTGTTGAATCCAGAGATCTCCACCAGGTCCTGTTCTGAGGAAGAGTCCTTGATAGACATATAGACCATAGGAAATCTTCCCAATATAGGACATGAGCTTATTGTCGAGTAGTGCAACAAAGCGCGAAGATTGATTGTATGAAATCCACACGAGTAAAAGACTGATCGCAATTGCCTGAAAAAAGAAGAGTGTTGGAAAGAGGAAAAGTGGCGCGTATAGAGCACATACAAAGAGTACTAGTGCGAGGATCAACAATGTGTAGTTACCCTTGAAAATTTCACTCCACCTTTTCTTATAGATGTCATTTAAGATGGCAAAATAACTTCCAATAAGAACTGGTGAGACGGCTGGGATAAACCACCTACTAGGGAAGTATCCTTTTAGACGTGTTATGTCAGGATACACAAATACGAATACTACACTGACGAGTATTATGCCATAAATAAGAAGAATGACCCCTCGATAACTTCGGAAAAAATTGATCACAAATGGCCAAACAATATAGAATTGTTCCTCTAATGCGAGCGACCAAGTATGCCCCAGTTCGCCTGAATAATGATGTGTTGGGACAAAATTATAGACATAGAAAAGGGAATAGAAAAATCCAATGCTCGAATTATGGATCAAGCCTTGATTCATTAAGATAGCCACGGCAATATAGAAGACAATTAATGGAGGGAGCAGCCTTAGAAATCTTCGTACATAAAAATTCTTAAGACTAATTTTTCCCAATCGGAACTTTTCAGCGATTAGAATTGACGTGATTAAAAATCCGCTTAGCGTAAAGAAAACATTGACACCTGTACCTCCAGAAAGGAAACCCCATACCCTTGTTTGAACATAATCAATGTCGGGAAGTCCAGCTTTTAATCCTAAGTGAGCTAAGATGACAAGTGCGATTGAAAATGCACGTAACGAATCAAAGCCTTTAATGTATGTCATTAATTATTCGCTAATGTTATCACTCTCAATTTCGAAGTAGTTCTCTCAAACTCCAACCATTGACCATTTTACAGAATATAACCTCCATGAACATGAATTTGTTCTAGATCGAAATCTTCGGTAAAAATATGTTTTTTTATTAGACAATAGAATCTATACAGAAGAACCTGCACAGTATAATTTTAGGGAAAGATGGAATAGCTCGATAAATTAAAAGGCGAGGGAAATACTGTCTGTTAATCTACTATATGTATTTCAGTTCTGCGATTCTTTGCTTTTCCTTCGGGAGTGCTGTTATCTGCGATCGGATGCGCTTCCCCCATACCAACTGATGTTATCATTTCCGCTTTCACCCCTTTTTTGACAAGATACTCCTCTACAGCTTTTGCGCGATTAGAAGCAAGCTTAGCATTCGATTCAGAAGTACCGACGTCATCCGTATGACCTTCGACGCGAATTTTTGTATTCCCTTTTCGAATGAGATAGGCCGCCAGTTTGTCTAAACTTTCGTAGCTACTTTGCTTAATTGAATACTTAGCAATATCAAAATGGAGATCTTCCAAGACAACAGAAGTTGGCAACTCGTACGTGATTTCTAGGGATACAGTGTTAAACACTTGCCCTGGACCAGGTGTAGGAACCTCAAAAGTATTGTAATCGAGTTCATCACCAATCGTCTCAACTTTAATTGCGTATTCATCACCTGCAGGCAGCTTAACAAGGAATTTTCCTTTTATGTCTGTGATTCCAACAATCTGAACGCCAGACTTCTGTCCAATAAAGGTGATCTTGTCGTTGGGAATTGGTGTCAAGTTACGACCCTGAACAAGAACATCCATTGGAGCCATTGCTGTTTGGGCGTTCGTATACGCGATTGAAATAATAATAAATGATAGAAGGGTGAGTAAATTTTTCATACGTTCTTTGGCTATATCTCTATAATGTCAAATCATCCTAAAGGTAACCAAAATCGTAGCAAGATTTACGCCACGATCACCTAGACCACAATATTCACGATCTTACCGGGAACAACAATCACCTTCTTAGGAGTGCCACCTTCCAACCATTTAATAGAGACTTCATGTGCGAGTACTTCTTTCTCAATTTCATCCTTCGAAAGAGTAGTTGGAAGCTCAATTTTGAAGCGCATTTTACCATTAAATGAAACGGGATATGCATAATTTGCTTCCACCAAGTGGCTTTCATCGAATTCAGGGAAGTTCATTTTTCCAACTGTACCCGCTTCATTGCCAAGCTGCACCCAAAGTTCTTCTGCGATATGAGGAGCATAAGGTGACAATAGAATAATCAACTCGTTCAAGATTGCCTTGTTATTGCAACCCTGCTCTGTCAATTCATTCACACAGATCATGAAATTAGAAACGCCTGTATTAAACGAGAATCGTTCTAGATCATCTCCAACTTTCTTGATCGTTTTATGAAGAGATTTCAATGCGTCTTTTGAAGGTTCACCTTCAGAAACAACTAAATTTCCATCCTTGTCGTGCATTAATCTCCAAAGTTTACGCAAGAAATTGTGTACCCCATTAATTCCTTTTGTATCCCATGGTTTTGCTTGTTCCAATGGACCTAAGAACATTTCATACATTCGAAGTGTATCAGCCCCATAATTCTGGCAAAGTTCATCTGGGTTTACAACGTTATACCAGCGTTTAGACATTTTGTCAACTTCTCGTTTAACGGTAACTTTTTCAGTGGAATTTGCTGCAATCTCAATTGATTCGAATTGCGGCTGCCATGCTCTTAATTTAGTGATGTCAATCGAGTCGTCTTCATTTAACAAATCAATTAATATTTTTACCTGACGATAATTCTCAAGTGCATCTTCATCATTTTCAAGCACATCATACGAATACAATTTACCATCCTCTTTTCCGATGAATGCAATCGCCGATTTCCCCAAGATCATCCCTTGATTGATCATCTTTTGGAAAGGCTCCTCAAATGGAATATATCCAGAATCGTATAGGAACTTAGTCCAAAAGCGCGCATAAAGTAAATGTCCTGTTGCATGTTCAGAACCTCCAATGTATAAATCGACATTCTTCCAATACGCTACCTTTTCCTTCGAGACGAATTCAGCATCATTAGTAGGGTCCATGTAGCGTAAAAAATACCATGAACTTCCAGCCCAACCTGGCATTGTGTTATAGTCCATTCGATCTCCCTCGAAGTGATTCCAGGCAGAGTTCTCTGCACGAGCCAATGGCGGCTCACCTTCAGTTGTTGGAAGGTATTTATCTACTTCTGGAAGTGTGATAGGCAAATTGGCATCATCTACGACATACGGTGTATCGTCCTTATAATAGACTGGAAATGGTTCTCCCCAATAGCGTTGCCGAGAAAATACTGCATCCCGCAGGCGGTAATTTGTCTTCCCTTTTCCAAGTCCACGTTGTTCGATTTCATAAATCGCGAGCTTCATAGCTTTCTTCGCAGGTAATCCACTTAGAAAATCAGAATTGGCTATAACAGCATCTTTTTCCGAGTATGCTTGTTCAGAAATATCAATATCCTGAAATATGTTTTTAATCTCAATTCCGAAATGTTTCGCAAAATCCCAATCGCGCTGATCTCCACATGGAACTGCCATAACAGCTCCAGTTCCATAAGACGCCAACACATAATCTCCAATCCAAATTTGGATTTTATCTCCCGTAAAAGGATGAAGAGCATATGCTCCTGTAAATTGACCCGTAATATTTTTTACATCAGCTTGGCGATCACGCTCAGATTTAAGGGAAGCTGAACGCTTGTAATCCGCGATCCCATCAGCATATTCTTCCGTTGTAATTTCGTCAACAAATGGATGCTCTGGCGCCAGCACCATGAAGGATGCTCCAAAAATTGTATCAGGACGAGTTGTAAATACCTCTATCACTTTCTCAGACCCATCTATTCCAAATTGAACAGAGGCACCAATTGATTTTCCAATCCAATTTCGCTGGATATCCTTAATGGAGTCCGTCCAATCTATGGTTTCAAGTCCAGTAAGAAGTCGTTCGGCATATGCTTTAATTCGCATTGACCACTGACGCATTAATTTCTGTTCTACAGGATGGCCGCCACGTTCAGAGACACCATTAACGACCTCGTCATTGGCGAGCACAGTTCCTAACTCAGGACACCAGTTCACCCATGAATCAGCCAAAAATGCCAAACGGAATTCCTGCAATGTTTTTTCCTTCTCTTTTTCTGAGTATGCCAACCATTCATTAGCTGTGAAAGAACCTTCGAAATCTGAGGATGCTTTTACGCTTTCAGATCCACTCTTTTCAAATGTCTCGACGAGTAAATCTATGGACTCGGCTTTATCAGACTCAGTATTGTAATAGCTATTGAATAGCTGCTTAAATATCCATTGGGTCCATTTATAATATTCTGGTGAGGACGTTCGAACCTCTCGATCCCAATCAAATGAAAATCCAATTTGATCCAATTGATCTCTATATCGAATAACATTTTCTGTAGTCGTTGTCAGTGGATGTTGACCCGTTTGAATTGCATATTGTTCTGCTGGAAGCCCAAAAGAATCGTATCCCATTGGATGGAGAACATTAAATCCTTTCAATCGTTTGTAACGAGCAAAGATGTCTGATGCTATGTATCCTAGGGGATGTCCAACGTGCAATCCAGCTCCAGAAGGATACGGAAACATATCGAGCACATAGTACTTGGGTAGGTCTGAATTCTCATCAACCTTAAAGGTTTTATTTTCAGCCCAGTGTTTTCTCCACTTAGCTTCAATTTCTCGAAAGTTGTACTCCATGATATACTGATGAAAATTGTGCACACAAAGATACAGAATTGTCTCAATACAGCGAGAATGAAATAAGCATAATCAATCGATTTCCTAGATCATGGAAAGTTCGTATTTTTACCCTCGTTGATACGAACGTTCATCCATACAACTCGTTGCCTAGTGTTCTTAGCTTTTTGCTTTGGAACTACACCTGGTTTTGCACAACAATCGCATGAAGCCCAGCTAATTAAATCTCATCGTCTAGAGAAAAATCCATCCAGAAAGTTCCTTCGATTAATGGCTTTAGGAGAGTTCTACAAGGAGCACAATATCTATCGAGCCGATTCTATTCAGCATGTAATTTTAAGGGAAAGTCGAAATTTTGATGATTCAACTCGTTTCAATGCTTTGTTTTATAGTGCAGAAATTGCCGAAATTCAAGGAGATAACGCAGAGTATTTTAGACAAATTCTCGCGTGTCAACCATTTTTAAATAAGCTAAATTCCGACGAAGTTTTATTCAAAGTTTACCGCCATCTAGGATATTATCACAGCAGTATTTTGGAATTAGAAACGGCCGATTTCTACTTGAAATTTGCCCTCAAGATTGCGAAGAAAAACCGCAGTAATTTAAAGCTCTCTGAAGCGAATTCATACCTCGCACTCAATTTTATGCAGGGGAATGCAAAGGATTCTGCGCTTTACTATGCCAACCTGGGAATCAGTTATGGTCGACGAAGTGCGAATAAGGCTCTTCTCGCAAAGGCATTTAATATTCAGGCAGAGATCTATGACTTTTTTGGTCAAGTTGAATTAAGTGTGGCTAAAAACTTGACAAGCTTAAGACTGGCAGAAGAAGTTCAAAATATATACCTAATGGCGAAGTTTTCGCGGGAAATAGGTCAAGCGCAAACAGTTATTTCGAACAACAAAGTCGCCGAAGGCTATTTCAAGCAATCATTTGGCTATGCAGAGCGAATTCACGATTTGCGACAAATGGCTCTTTCGTTAACAAACTTGGCCACTGTTCAGCTTCAGCGACTTCAATATGCTGAAGGCAGGGAGAATGCTAATCAAGCAATCAAGTACCTCTCGCGCTTGAATGATATGAATGGACTTGGTGAAGCTCACAACATTCTTGGAATGATCCATAAGGAGGAAAAGCACTATGGCTTGGCAGCGAATAATTTCAACAAGGCTCTGGTTTATTATGAATCTACGAACAACAGAGAAAAAATTGCGGGGGTCTATCACAATGTTGGAACGGTTTTCCAGAAGCAGAAGAAATTCAAGAATGCGTTAAATTACCTGAATCGATCTATTGAAATTCGTGAAAAATTTGGAGCGAAAAATCAAATATATCGCACCTATCGAGTGATTTCGGATGTTTATAGAGAGGTTGACAATAAGGAGAAGTCGCTTGAATATATGGACCTCTACCTGAACTATATTGACAGTAACGCGACCTTACAAGCAGCTACGAAAATTGCCGAGTTGAGCGAGTCCTACCGTTCAGAGCAGCGAGAACGTCTGATTACATCTCAGGCCGATTCTATTACGCGGGCGGGACAAGAGCGTTATTTATCGGACACAAAATTGGAGAATAGCCAACTACGGAATAATTTACAGACCTATATAATCCTTGCCTTCTTAATTATCATCGTTTTGGCAGGTGTGATCCTCTTTTATCGATGGAATCAAACAAAAATCAAGCAAGACAGGAAAGAGGCAGAGATGTCCCAGACACTTTTGAGGACTCAGATGAATCCACATTTTGTCTTCAATGCAATGTCCGTTATTCAGAGTTATATCTATGAGAATGATATTGACAATTCCACGAAATTTCTAGTGAACTTCTCTCGCTTAATGCGTTTGATCCTCGAAAACTCTCCCAAAGAGTACATTCCAATTCGAACAGAAATTGAAATCCTGCATAAGTACTTAGAAACACAGAAATTGCGTTTTGAAGATCGATTTCAATTCTATATTGAGGCAGAAGATGAAGTTCTTGATGAATATTCTATTATTCCACCAATGATTACGCAGCCGTTTATCGAAAACTCTATTGAGCATGGACAGCTGCATACTATAGAAGGTGGCTTCATTAAGATCAGTTTTGCAAAGTCAGAAGGCATGCTCAAGATTACGATTGAAGACAACGGAATTGGTAGAAAAGCGTCTAGAACTAATAAGAAGAGTTCTGCGCACAAGAGCATGGCCATGACCATTACTCGCGAAAGAATTGATAACTTGAACAAAAAATACCGAACCGAGGGTTATCTTCGCGTGGAAGATTTCGACTCGGATGAGGAAACAGGAACTAAAATATTAATTGCACTGCCCTATACTGTAGAAACAAACCCGCTAAACTGATTTTATGAAGAAGGTACTTATTATAGATGATGAAAACAGAACGCGCTCTCTAATCGCGAAAATGATTGATTCATTTGGTTTTGATGTCGTGACAATTCCAGAAGGTGAAAATGTTCAATCGGGAATAAAAGCGATTGAAAAACACAATCCGGATATTGTTTTTCTCGATATTCAAATGCCTGATGGAACTGGATTTGATGTTATTCGCTCTATAGAAAATAAGACTTTCGAGGTAATTTTTATTACAGCACATGAAGAATTCGCAATTAAAGCGATTAAATTCAGTGCTCTGGATTATTTATTGAAACCAGTTGATTCGGGCGAATTGAAGGCTGCATTAGAAAAGGCACTAGCTATAGTTGAAAATGAGCAAAGCAGTCCACAATTTGATGCCTTGAATACCAATATCCAGCAAAATGAAAAACGACGACTTGTTCTAAAAACGCAAGAAAGTGTTCATGTAGTGGATTTGGATCAGATCATTCGTTGTGAGGCCGATCGGAATTATACTTCATTCTTTCTACTGGACAACAAAAAAATTCTCGTCTCGAAGACTTTAAAGGAATATGAGACACTATTATCTGGCCATAACTTTCTTCGTGTACAACAATCCCATCTAATAAATATCATTTATGTGGATCGTTATGACAAGAAGAATGGTGGTGCTGTGGTTATGAAGGATGGATCAGAAGTCCCCTTGTCACCAGCCAAACGAGAGATTTTCTTCAAGAGATTGGAGAATCTGTAAATCAAAAAATCGATCAAGTGCGCTGTTTGTTCAATTATAGGTAGCCTACATTCATCTAGCGTCCCCTGATCCAAACACTTACTGTATATTGGTAATAAGAAATAAGGAGAGATGTCAGGCTATTTTCTCCAGGTTTTAATTCTTTGACATATACGGTTGGATACGCTGCTTGGAGAGGCAGCTCATTTTCTAGTTTGATTAAAGAGTATAACAGTTCTTAATATCCTCCGGTTCGAAGACGTGCTTGCACAGAACTCGGAGAAAATGCCTGATTTTTTATTTCTTTTTTAAGGTTTAATGCTTCATTAATTTGAAGCTTGTTGTTGAAATTGCTACTTAATAAAATTAATTTACTACTATCGAAGAGAGTTGAGAGATCAACTCTCTTTTTTTATGCAGTAAAGTACGGGGCGACTTGGAGACGCATCGTTTTGAAAAGGAGCCATTTGAATGTTTAAAATGTAATCTCCATCTTCAATTCTGTTATCTACATAGATCAATTCTGTAATCGTTCGTTTGAAATTAGGGTTTTCAGGTACTTCCCAGAATGCATGGTGAAAAGCTAGCTCGCCTTCATCAGATTCTCGATCAACTGAGGGAAGATCAAGAAGTAAGTGCACAACACCTGCTTTAAGGATCTTGTTAATACAGGCAATATCCAAATATGGCGGATTCGAAGAAGAATAGTTCTTACTCATTTTCGAATGCTCGTTCGGTAAAGTGCGAATTATAAGAGCTTCACCACTGAACGAATTTAAATCAAGTTGCTCTGGAATGATTACAAAATCAACATCTCCATTTTTTTGAACAATCCGTTTTGGGAGAATCGAAATTACCGTAGCATTGAAAAAAAATGTTGTCAAGACATTATTTACAGAATGTACAGTAGGAGTTATGTGACCGAGACATTCTGTATGGGTGCCATGCCCATGAGGATTAAACGAGATAGTCCTAAAATTAACGCTCCCGCCTTCCTGAACTGATCCAATGTAATTGTCTGATCGAACTACATCAAAAACAGGCGGATTTAGATACCATGCAATTGGATTTTTATCCGAATCTGTCAATGGAATCGAGATGTCCAATGGATCAGATGTGTCAATATAACTTGTCTTATCGAGGTAAAATTTCATCCGTTCGAAGATACCTAAAACGGTTTGCATTTATGGAAGACTAAGTATTTTTATTTTCATTTTACTTACCATGGTATATTTTTTCTATATTTGCTAAAAACAAACACTATGAAAAAGACAGGATATCTATTATTTGCCTTTGTAGCCTTCTTTGCAGCATCATGTTCAACTACTGTAGTTGAAGGAGAAGGAGAAGATGAAGGAACAGAAGTGGAAGAAGTAACTTACGCACTAGACGCTGAGAATTCAACCTTAGAGTGGAAAGGAACGATGAGTGCAGAGAAATTCCATGTTGGGACAGTGAGCTTCTCTGATGGATCAATGACGATGGCAGGTGATGCTCTTGTCAGCGGTAATTTTACTGTGGATATGACAACAATGGCCGAAGTAGATGGTTATGGTCTTGTAGATCACTTAATGGGCTTAGATGACGACGATAAGAATCATCCTGAAGATTTCTTCAATACACCTGAATTCCCAACTGTAGAAGTTACTCTTGGAGAATATAAAGATGGTACACTATCTGTAACTCTTGCTATTCTTGGACAAGAACTAGCGCAAGACGTAGCTGTAGAGATCACAAATGATGAAACAGGAGCTTGGATTAAAGGTAAATTCGCAATGGACTTGACTTCATTGAATATCCCAGGATTACAAGCAGATCCAGAAACAGGAGCTGGAATTTCACCTTCTATTGATTTCGATTTGAATATTGCAATGACTAAATAATAAGAGTCACATTTTTTATCTAAAGGAGTTCTTGCGAGAGCTCCTTTTTTTGTTTCTTTGAATTATGATTGACGAGAGCATTGAGGCGATTATCTTCGATTTCGGAGGAGTACTAATAAACATAGATTATAATCGTACGATTGATGCCTTTAAAGAATTAGGCATTAATGACTTTGATGCTTTGTATTCACAGGCAAATCAATCGAAATTATTTGATCGAATTGAAATCGGTGAAATTTCCACGCAAACCTTCGTTCGTGGGCTCTTAGATTATTTGCCAGCTGGCACAACATCTGATCAAGTGTTGCACGCTTGGAACGCAATGATCTTGGATGTGCCAGTATCAATTGCACCTCTTCTAC
>JBLHON010000059.1:0-15623 GCA_047621865.1 Crocinitomicaceae bacterium
GAAACTAGCGCATAGGGTATAATGGCACCTACATCTCCTTTCGCACTGATGAAGTGTGAACTGAATGCTACTATGAATAAGAGGAGCGTTTTCATATCTATTAATTAAGTGCCACATTTTTTCTGAGTAAAGGAAATTCCATTCCACCCCATTCTAAAACCGAGAACCCTTCACGATTCATGGGAATAATTGTTTGCTCTTTAAAGACAAGAGAAATCTCTGTAGGTTGGAACAGAATATACATTCGATACATATTTGTCGGTTTTGGAGTGATCTTGATTTCAGCAAATTCATCACAGCTTTCATTAAATAGGAAACGCACAAAGCTCAGATCATGCTGAATCATTCTTGGTCCCCAATAGGTGATGAAATCGGCTTGCTCTTTTGATGTAAATCCGGCGAGTGTCAATTTTTCTTCAAGAAATGCAACAACATTATTTTTCTCTACCAGAAATCCTTCTCTATGATCAATTGAAACAGCATCTTCGTTTGCCTCCCAGAATAGATAATTGTATTCCTTGTCGCCAATATGAATGGCTCCATCAGGCATTGCAGTACACTCCCATTTTGAGTCATAAGCTGGATAGAAAAACGGCTCAGTTCCCTTTACATTGAGCACTACCTCAACCTGCGTTTCCTTTTCAGGATACAAGTAAATTACCGGCTTTGTCACAACAGTAGGATAAACTGAACTCGTAAAGTGGAGGTAATAATGATCCTTGTGTTGAGCTTCAATTGTAAGTTCACCTGAATTGATCTCCTCGTAATTGTGCACATAAAATTGGAAGATGTGTTTTCCAGGACTGAGAGTAAGCTTCAGATGCTCACCTTTTTCCATCATCTTACTTGAATTTTGGCCATCCACACTGTAACGAAGTTTAAAATCATTATCAGTGAGCCCAGTAAGTTCAAATTCAAAGAGGCTCATATCCTTTGCTAAGGATTCATCCACTTCAGAAGATACGAGTGAGCAAGGTGGGATATATATTCCTACATCAGCAAAAGAGCTGAATGAACTAATATAAAAGAGTGAGACAAGCAGTAGTTTCATACCTATGGATTAAAGAGATTCATTTTTTGTAATAGGAGAAAGTTCCATTCCTCCCCATTCAAGAACTGTAAACCCATCTCGATTTATCACCTCCATGACTTGCTCTTCTACTTCAAATGAGATTTCTGTTGGCTGCCAAAGCATTGAAATTCGATAAACGTGATCAGGCTTGGGCGAGATGTTCAACTCTGCAAATTTATCGCAGTTTTCATTGAATAAGAAATGAACAAATGTTTGATCGTGTTGAGCGAGCTGTGGACCCCAAAAGGTGATGAAATCGGCCTGTTCTTTTGGTGTGAGTCCTGCACGTGTTAATTGTTTCTCCAAGAATTGAACAACTTCATCTTTCGAGACGATGAAACCTTCTTCATATGAAAGCTCAATTTTTGGCATAGATGCTTCCCAAAATAGATAGTTATAAATCTTATTATCTATCTGTAGATCGCCATTGGGAAATGCAGTGCACTTCCAACCATCCTGATAAGCAGGATAAAAGAAACTATTTGTACCATGAATCTCAACGCTGAGATCAACTTCTGTTTGTTCAGTTGGATAGAGATAGATGACAGGTTTTTTCATTTCCCGTTCTTGTATCTGTATCTCCGCCATTTGAGCAGTCAATTGCACAGTATAAATATCCCTGTGTTGTCCTTCAATCAATAAAGAATCTGTGAATACTTCCAAGAAGTGCCATGTGAAAAATTGAAAAATGTGCTTTCCTGGTTTGACACAAATTGTTAGACGATTCCCATGACTTAATTTAACTTCATTATTTACACCATCTACGCTATAGAGAATGGTGTAGGTTGGATCGGAAATTCCGAGGAACTCGAATTCATAGATGCTTTCATCATCTCGTAAATTGGGATCAACTTCCGAGGAAATTCTACTATATTCTGGTCCACGGCTTTCTATAGGTCCTGCCCAGCTTGATAGAGCCAAAGCAACGAACATGAATGTGAAAATTAGTTTCATGCTCAAGTATTAAAGTGTTTCATTAATTGTTCTGGGTGGCAATTCCATTCCTCCCCATTCGAGTACAGTAAATCCATCAGTTGATAGCGTTTCTATCTTCTGCTCTTTCACGTAAATTGGTTTATCCAAAGGAGACCAGAGCATATAAATGCGATAAATAGCATCTGGTTCAGGAGAGATTGATAGTTCTGCAAACTGATCGCAGGCATCATTGAAAATAAAATGAATATAGTTCAAGTCATTTGCAACCAATTGGGGTGCCCAGTACGTGATAAAATCAGCCTGCTCTTTGGAAGACAATCCTGCTTTATCAAGTGTTTTTTCGAGGAATGCTACCACATTATTTTTTTCTACGACAAAACCAGTCATCTCGTCTATCGGATTTTCTTGGATAATCTGAGTAGACTCCCAAAACAGGTAATTATAGGTTTTTTCTCCGAAAACGAGATCCCCATTAGGATATGCAGTAAAAGACCATTCATCTTCATAAGCTGGGTAAAGAAAGGCATCTGTTCCTTTAATGTCGAGTGAAACTGTTACATCCGTTTCTTCCATTGGATAGAGGTAAATAACAGGTTTGGCAGGTCTGACTTGCATGTCATTGTAAACAGCGTTAAAGAAAACGGACATGTAAATATGCTGTTGAGATCCAATTAATATCGAATCTGTATATACTTCTTCGTGTACGCGATCTGCGTAGAATTGAAAAATGTGTCGACCTGGAGTTGTATACGTCTCAAATGTATTTCCACCAGTGAATTTCCCAGCTTTCTCAACTCCATCAATTGAATAACGAATGACCTTATTTTTCAGGTCAGGTACATTCATAATCTGAAATGTAAAGACTGCTTGATTTGTATTCAATGTTGAATCTACTTTGCTCGAGTCCTCCCAGTAATTAGGGGGCGCGATAATATATGCCTTAGCACTTGCAGTCTGCAGGCTGCCAAGCAGTATCAAAAGGGATAAAAGGTTCTTTTTCATAGTTGTTATTTTACGAGCAAATTCGCTATAACTGATTGGGGTTGATTGACTTTAAACCCTCCCCATTCAAGAACAGTGAATCCACTTCTATTCATCTTTTCAATTTTCTGCGCAGAAACGTTCATTGGCTCATCTATTGAAGTCCATGACATATAAATTCTGTAAATATTATCTGGCTGTGGCGAAATTGCCATCTTGGCGTAACGATCACATTCCTCATTGAACTCAAAGTGAACGAACGTCAGCTCATGTGCAGACAATCTTGGTCCCCAGTAAGTAATAAAGTCTGCCTGTTCTTTTGAGGTTAACCCTGCTTGATTCAACTTGTCCTCTAGGAAAGAAACAACATCATTTTTCTCGACATTAAAACCTTCCATTTCTTCAGCTGGATTTACCTGATGACGCTGGCGTGCTTCCCAAAAGAGGTAATTGTATGTGTGATCGCCAAATTGCAAATCTCCATTTGGCTGGGCAACAAAATCCCATGATCCATTCAGAGGAGGATAGGTAAATGTCGTTTCTCCTTGAATATCCATTTGAACTGAAACGTTGGTTTCCTTTTCCGGATAGAGATAGATTACAGGCTTGTCAACGCTCATTATAATTTCAGAAATCCACAATGTAACTTCATATGTGTTGTGGTATTTGTCTAGAATTAAGATGGAATCCGTATAAACTTCAGCATAATCTGGACCATAATAAAACTGAAAGATATGTTTCCCAGGTTCTGAGGAAATGATGATGCTCGTGCTATTGATGTTCTTCGTAAAGGCTACACCATCAACACTGTATATAATTCGATGTGAACCAGAAGTGACATTTAAAAATTTGAATTCATAGACAGATGTACCAGCATTTAATGTTGGATCAAGCTTGCTCGAAACGAGCGAGTAGGGTGGCGTCCATTCCTCAACAATAGCTGCATTTGTTGTTCCAACTGCTCCAAGTAATAGTACTATAAATAAGATGCTCTTCATATTAGTTGTCTGATTGGATTTCTATGTGTCTCTTTGTTGTGCTCAATATTTCAGTTTCAAAACCTCCCCATTCTACAATAGTGAATCCCGTTCTGTTCATCTTTTCAATCTTTTGTGCTTCTAGCATCAATGGTTCCTCAATTGGTGTCCATGCCATGTAAATTCTGTTCACGTTGTCAGGTTTTGGTGTAATGGACATTTCCGCATAGCGATTGCATTCTTCATTGAATTCAAAGCGAACAAATGTGAATGCATGAGCGGATAATCTAGGCCCCCAATAAGTGATGAAATCGGCTTTTTCTTGAGAGTTTAGTCCCGCAGCAGTGAGCTTGTCTTCCAGAAATGAAACGACATTTTCAGCTTTTACATTAAACCCTTCTTTCATCTCTGCATGATTGAGATATCGATTTTGAAGTGATTCCCAGAACAAATAATTGTAAGTACGATCGGCAAATTGTAGATCCCCATTTGGTGAAGCCGTGAATTGCCATGTGTCATCTTCAAGTACTGGATAGGTAAAGAGAGTCTCACCTTTAATGTCCATTGTTACAGTCACGGAAGTTTCTTTCTCAGGATAAAGATAGATGACGGGTTTATCCATATCTGTTCCATAGAATGCATACGTCAAGTTTATGCTATAGATGTCGCGATAACCTTCCCTGATCTCTAACGAATCTGTATAAACCTCATCATAGCTTTCACTATAATAAAACTGGAATTTATGCTTCCCAGGACTTGTAAGAACCATTAATGCGTTTCCATCAAGTGTTCCACGATAAGTAATTCCGTCTATGCTATAGATTACTTCTTGTTTTCCATCTGTTGCTGCGTTATGAAATCTAAATTCATACGTTGCTTGACTAGCTGAAAGACTCGTATCAACTACACTAGAATCCAACCAACATGGTATCGTTATTTGATCGAGCCCCTTTCCCTGAACCAGTGAAAGCGTAAAAATAAAGAGTGTACTCAATAGAATTTGTTTCATATCGATTTAATTAGTTGAGTAATCACTGCCTAGGAGTAATGGTTTCGCTTCAAACCCTCCCCATTCAAGTACTGTGAATCCTTTTCTTGTCATTTTTTCAATTTTTTGTGGAGAGACATTCATCGTTTGATAGATTGGCATCCACGAGATATAAATGCGATAAATATTGTCTGGTTTTGGCGAGATTCTCAACTCTGCATAGCGATTGCAGGTCTCATTGAATTCGAATCGCACAAAAGTCATCTCGTGTGCTGTAAGCCTCGGGCCCCAATAAGTGATAAAATCAGCCTGCTCTTTCGAGGATAATCCAGCTTCAGTCAATTTTTCTTCCAAAAAGGAAACAACTTCAGCTTTAGTGACCACAAAACCTTCTTCGAGTTCTGAACTACTCAGGTGATAATCTTGCTGAGATTCCCAAAATAGATAGTTGTAAGTGTTGTCATCGAAAACTAGATCTCCATTTGGATGTGCTATAAAATCCCATGTTCCGTCCAGTTGAGGATAGGTAAAAGACACGTCTCCTTTAATGTCCATATCAACAGAAACAACTGTTTCCTTCTCGGGATAAAGGTAAATAACAGGCTTGTCAATTAATACTGGATAATCATATGCGATCATGAGGTTGACATTGTAACTATCGCGATACCCATCTCGAATCACTAGGGAGTCAGTATAGAGTTCTTCAAAATCACCACTATAATAAACTTGAAAAATATGCTTTCCTGGTGTGGTCTTTACAATTAATACATTTCCGACAATCTGGGTGCGCTGAGTTATTCCGTCAATGCTATAAATGATGCCAGTTTTTCCGTCAATGGAGCCATTTTGAAAATTGAATTCATAGACTGATTCTCCGGCAGAAAGTGATGGATCTTCCACACTTGTATCCAGCCAATAAGGAATTATTGCTACTTCAGATCTATGAGCCTGAGCGAGCATTAGCGTGCTCGTGAAAACTGTGAGTAGTAGGATTCGTATCATAATTCTATTTTTTCGTGCGCCATGCAATTGATTCTGCGGAAGCGAGATTCTTGACCTCCCCATTCAATTACTGTAAATCCACTTCGATCCACTTTTGGTATTATCTGTTCATCCACCTTAAAACCTTCATAAACTGAGGTCCACTTCATATAAATGCGATAAATATGATCTGGTTGTGGTGTAATTTTCATTGTTGCATACTCATCACACTCCTCATTGAAAACGAACTGAACAAAGTTGTGTTCGTTCTTGATCATTCTTGGTGCCCAATACGTAATAAAGTCTGCTTGCTCCTTAGAAGTGAAGCCAATTTCGCTAAGTTTTTCTTCGAGAAAATTTATCGAATTGTCTCCTGCAACAACAAATCCTTCATCTGGAATAATCTGATCACGTATTGTTGCCTCCCAAAACAGATAATTATAGGTATTCTTTCCAAAAGTTAAGTCTCCATTAGGATGGGCGGTAAACTCCCAACAATCAGTGTATTCTGGAAACATAAACGCTCTATTGCCCTTGATGTTCATCACAACTTGAACTTTTGTCGTTACTTCAGGATAGAGATAAATCACTGGTTTTTCCAGTTGCATTATAGGGTAAGTTGCAGCAGGAAAGGGCACGGCATACGTGTCTTTATGTCTTGGTTGAATGTCTATTGAATCCGTGTAGACTTCTTGAAAGCTTTCATTGTAATAGAATTGGAAAGCATGCTTTCCCGCAGTGGTTTCAATCTTCAATGAGTTTACTAGTATCTCTCGAGTTTCAGTTACCCCGTCAATACTGTACATAACTCGATAGTTCAATTCATGGATATTCTGAAATTCGAATACGTAAATTGCCTTATCTCCTGTCAAGCTAGTATCAATAACACTAGATTTTAACCAATAAACAGGCATTGCTTCTTCTGGCTTGGCAAAGCTGGTTAACGTTCCAATGAGGAAAAGGATTGTGAGTAGGTGTTTCATTTATTCAATGTTAAAAATTGAGATACAGTTGTTCTGATGGAGCTCTCCTGTCCACCCCATTCGAGAACGGTAAAGCCTTCTCTCTTGATGGATTCTATGCTTTGTGCCTCGACTGAATATCCTTCATTAATGGCTGTCCATACCATGTAAATTCGATACAAATTATCTGGTTTCGGTGAGATGTTGAGCGTAGCATAGCGCTCGCAATCTTCGTTAAAAATGAAATGTACGAGATTCTGTTCGTTCTGCATCATTCTGGGCGCCCAATAGGTAATGAAATCTGCCTGCTCTTTCGAAGTGAGTCCAGCTTCTGTTAGTTTCTCTTCCAGAAAAGAAGTGGTCTCATTACCAAGGACTACAAATCCTGTTCTACTGTCCTCAACGCTGAGAGGTTCCACATTCGAAGCTTCCCAGAAAAGGTAATTATAGGTGTTTTCACCAAAGGTTAAATCTCCATTTGGATGCGCAACGAATTGCCAACCATCAGTGTAAGCTGGATATAAAAATGGATTATCTCCTTCGATTTCCAGTGTCATAGACACATCTGTTGGCTCTTGTGGATAGAGGTAGATAATTGGTTTTTCTGAAACTTCTATAATTTGTGAGAATCTAAATTGAATCGACCAGTGAGCGCGATGTTGTGCTTCAATCTCAAGAGAATCTGAATAAATCTCGTGATAACTTGATGTATAATAAAATTGGAAAATGTGTTTCCCTGGAGTTGCTGAAACCTTTAAAGTTGCTGAACTAGCCAGATTCACTGTTTTGTTTTTTCCATCAATGCTATAATGAATCCTGTGTTTCAATCCATCATTATAAATTCCTTTAAAGTTGAATACATAAACAGACTCATCCTTGCCAAGTGTCTTGTCGATCACGGAACTATCCATATGGCATTCTCGAATGAATGCGCGATCACCTAGACCGGCAAGAGAACAAGATGTTATTCCAATGAAAACGAGAAAAATAATCGAAGTGCGCATAGTATCTTTTGAGGTTTGATTCTCAGTACAAATAAGATGCAGATTGGTTCATCATTTCATAAATTATTTTTGGCATAACTCCATGCCTGTTGGTGTGAGTGTGTCACAGGGAAAACTTAATTTTAATGCATGGAATAGATGACTCATTTTAAGTCTCTTTGTGGCAACTTTTAAGCAGTCGAAAATTACCTTAATGGTGGCCATTCCAGCCAAGTGATAATTGGTTAAAAAAAATCAAAATGTTCGTCGAAATCCAGTACTCAAATGTTGAACATAGTTTTCTATATTTGCGTAATCATCATTTGTTGAAATATTGTTTCTATGAAATTGAAAGATTTTTTCCTGAAGAATTGGCAGCATTTTTTTGTAATCGCTGTAATTTTAATCACCGCGGCCGTATTCTACCAGCCACAACTTAATGGATCTTATTTAGATCAAGGTGACATAAACTTATGGAAAGGTGCCGCTCAGGAGATAAGAATGTCCCGAGAAATTAACGATGTTGAACCTCTATGGACGAATGCTTTGTTTGGGGGAATGCCAGCTGTTCAGATTTCAGTAATCTATTCAGGCAATCTTTTTAAAGAGGTAATTAATTTTTATACACAGTGCTTTCCGAACCCAATTGGGCAGTTAATCCTGCATCTAATTGGGTTTTACATTTTCGCACTTTTCCTGAGGATAAAACCAATAATTGGACTCCTGGGGGCTATGGCCTTCAGTTTTGCGAGTTATGAATTAATCATTGTTGAAGCTGGTCACAATACGAAAGCTATGGCAAGCGTATTCCTAGCACCAACTCTGGGCGCATTTATCTATGCCTATAGGGATAGGAGGTTGTGGGGAATCCTTTTCGCTTCGATATTTATGACCCTCGAATTGACAGCAAATCACCTACAGGTGACGTACTATTTTATCTTCATGCTAGTCATCGTAGGAATTTATTTCTTCTTTGAGTTTTACAAAAAGAAGAAGTTGAAATCATTCTTGCTGACCTCCGGAGGATTAATCGCGGCATTTGTGATTGCTGGGCTAATAAACTATGGAAACATTTCAATGACAGCAGACTATGCAAGTAGTTCAGCTCGTGGTGTAAATGATTTAACATTGAAGGCTGATGGCACACCAATTAAGACTACTCGTGCTGGTTTAGATAAAACTAAAATTCTCAAATGGTCCTATGGTATTGGTGAAACGTTTACGTTTATTTCACCAAATGTAAAAGGAGGTGGATCGTTCTTAATTGGTGGAAGTCAATTTGAGGATATTGTTGATAATTCTGATTTCACTTCGAGCGAACAAAAGGACTTAAAAACACTCCCAGCATATTGGGGAGAACAACCTGGGACGAATGGCCCTATCTACCTTGGAGCAGTAACATTACTCCTCGCGTTTTTAGGAATGATCTTTATAAAAGATAGACTTAAATGGGCACTTTTAGCCGTCATTGTTTTGGTCACTGCCCTCGCTTGGGGGAGCAATTTCATGGGCTTGTCAGACCTATTTATCGATCACGTTCCTGGATATAATAGGTTCAGATCGATCACCATGATTTTAATTCTTGCCGAGATTGCTGTGGCCACATTAGCTATGATCTTCTTGAGCGAAATCATCAAAGAGAGAGAGAAGTTTCGCGAAAAGAAAATGGTATTACTCATCACTGTTGGCGCAATGACAGTTTTCTTCATAGCTGTTAATCTTATAGGACTTGGCGATGGTTATATGTCAAGTGTTGATCAGGGCCAAATAGATAATGTGGAGGTCAGCATTCGACAGCAAGTCATGGAAACAGATCCAGCCATAATGTTGTCACAGCAAGGCGTGAATATGAACGATCCTGCTGCTGTAAATCAATTTATTGATAGACAAGTAGAGCCTTATGACAAACGCTTTGCGAATTGGAGATCGATTCGGGAGAGCATTTATCATTCCAGTATGAATAGAACGATCATCTTTATTCTATTAGCAGGAGGATTGCTGATTGCCTATGTATTTACATCAATGTCAGTTTGGATGCTCACTTTTGGAATGCTTGGGTTAACAATGATTGATCAAATTCCTATTGCCGATCAATACATTGGCGATGAAGATAGATTCTGGACAGATAGTATAACTGCAAATCGATTGACTACTGCAGACGATCAAGTGCTGCAGTTCGAAATTGCGCAGAATCCTAAGCTAAAGGCAATTACGGATAAAGCATTTGATAAAGGGAAGAAGGAGGCAGACTTACTAGAATTAGAAGGAGGTGAGCGAACTGCGAAAATGGAGGAATACCGTTTCTTCGCCTTAAATATGAACACGAATTACCGCGTCTTTGATTATGAGGGAGGCTATGGTTCTTGTCGTGCTTCTTATTGGCATAAGTCGATTGGTGGTTTCCATGCAGCTCAAATGAGATCTGCTGAGAACATGATCAATTTCCATCTTGGAACAATGAATGAAAAGGTTTATGACATGTACAATGTGAAGTATTTCCTTCAAGCTTCTGAGAAGGGATACAACGCAATTCCTCGTACTACGGCACTCGGTAATGCATGGTTGATTCAAGAGATTGAGGTTCATCCTACTGCTGATTCTGAAATCCGTGGACTTGGGAACTCTTATGAGATCGTAAATCGTGGTGAAGGTGTTTTCTTATTGAATGACATCCCAACAGATAAGGCAATCATCTATGGTGGTGAGAAGTTAGGTTACCTAATGCCACAGCTTGATACCTTGCAAATTCCAGTAAGAGCTGGATTAAGAGTAGGGGAAGAAGCTGCGTTTGTCATGGATGCTTATGGCAATTCAAACCTAGTTCCTATGAGCACACTCGCTGCTGATACACTTAAGTCATTTAGACAATTGGTTACGTATAAGGTGCTTACATCCTTTGAACCACAATTGGAAGCAGTGATGTTAGAATCTGAAGCGAAAAAATTGTCAGCCAAGAAATTCACAGGAGAAGGGACGATTAAAATGGATAGCTATGCACCTAATAAGCTGACCTATTCAGCAGATGTTAAGTCTAAACAATTTGCTGTCTTCTCTGAAGTTTACATTAATGAAGGATGGAAAGCAACTGTTGATGGGAAGGAAGTGGATATTCTCAAAACGAATTATTCACTTCGTGGTATAGAGGTGCCAAAAGGTAAACATAAGATTGAATTCGTGTATGATCTTCCTAAGTACCATACGTCAAATATGATTTCTCTGATTCTCTCGATATTATTGATCTTGGGAATGATAACTCTGGCTTATTTAGACATTAAGAAGAAGCGTGAGAAAAATGTTGAGGTAAGTGAGTAGTTGTCTCGACATGAACTGAAAAGTGACATCGAGGTCGCTAAGATAAGTTGCTTTAAAGCATTTGCTCAAATTGAGCAGCTTGGTATTTTCTTGAATACTTCTGTAAAGCGTCTTCGTTGATTTCGTTAGGAACGTTGTTTTGATAATTCTTCAAAGCTTCTTGAAGATAAGCATAGATAGGTGTGACGTCTTTTCGGTCAAATGTTTTTCCCGCGTTACATTCCTCTAGGATTAATGCTGCATCACCTCTTGTTGGTCCAATGGCAATAACGGGTTTTTTACTCGCGAGGTATTCGAAAATTTTACCGGTGACGATTCCTTTGTCTAGTTTCACGTCAGGAATCACCAATAAGAGCAAATCAGCCTGTCTCTGATAACGATGAATTTCCTCATGTGGAACTGTTTTAATGTGCTCGTAGGGGATCTCCAATTTTTCGATGCGTTCCACGATTTGTTTTGAAATCGTACCTACCAGCTGAAATTTAATGATAGTCTCTGGATTATTGAGACGCAATTCATGAAGAGCATCAAAGAAAATAGCTGGATTATAGAACTGTGAAATTGCACCTGTATAGCAAATCGTGAAATCTTCTGATTTTTGATCGTTTTCTTCATTCAAGAAGTCTGCAGGATCAAATCCATTGGGAATAATTGAGATCTTACTGTCCAGGTTTTCGGATGATTTTGTCAGGAAAATCGTTTTCAATCCATCACTAACAGTAGTTATATGATCGGATTTATGTATCACTTTTTGCTCAATCTTTCGATCAATTTTTTTCGAAAGAGAGGTGTGACCAATTTGGTCATAGTAGTAAATATCGGTCCATGGATCTCGGAGATCAACGATCCAATTGAACTTTATTTTTTTCTTTAATTTTAATCCTATTAGTTGAACAGAGTGTGGAGGACTCGTTGTTATAACTGTATTAATTTTTTCGTCACGAATTAGTTCTAATGCCTTTTTAACAGCAAATCGTTTCCATCCTTTTCTCGGATCTGGAATAAAGAAATTACTCCGAATTCCATTGAGAACTTTGGTCTTGATTTTTTTCTTTCCGTCATTTGAAAAACCAACTGACTGTTCTTTATTCTTGCTGCTAAGCCTTGTATACAAGTTGATTGGCTCTATGGATTTCGTTTTGTGAATATGCACGTCTGGGTGGATGTCCTTTGTCAAACTTGGATCCAATTGGACGTAACTCGCATATTTTTCATCGACAGATAAAACATGAACCTCGACACCCATCTCGCAGAGATATTTCGAGAGTTTCAACCATCGTTGAACCCCAGCACCTCCACTTGGTGGCCAATAATAGGTGATTATGAGGACTTTTTTCATGCTAATTCACGAATCAGTTCAGTAAGGTCTTCACCTGCTCAATTGCAGCATCCAATCCATCAGGATTTTTCCCACCTGCAGTTGCGAAGTTTGCTTGTCCACCACCACCACCTTGGATGTGCTTTGAAACTTCTCTAATAATTGTTCCCGCGTTAATGCCTTTATCTTTCACGAGCGTGTCTGATGCAATGATGCTGAGCGTGCATTTCCCATCGTCTTTTCCTCCAATAACCCCAAGGAAATTGTCTACTTCTCCTTTCAGCTGGAAAAGAATATCCTTAATTGAATTTCCATCTAAATCTACTACTGCACTTAAGAATTGCATGTCACCATGTGCAACAATTTGTTCTTTCAGTTCAGATTTCATCAACTTTGCCTGCCCCTTTCGATAGACCTCAATTTCTTTTACAAGAATTGCATTTCTTGAAAGAAGATCGCAGACGGCTTTTTCAATATCTTTTGGGTTTTTAAGAACGCCGGCAATTGTATCTAACTTATTCGCTTTTTCAACGAAATAAGATTCCGCTTTTTGAGAAGTAATTGCCTCAATTCTACGAATACCTGCCGCGACAGCAGTTTCAGTTGTTATCTTGAAAAGTCCTATCTCACCTGTAGATTTAACGTGAGTTCCTCCACAAAGCTCTATTGAATCACCAAATTTAATGACGCGAACAGTATCACCATACTTCTCTCCAAATAATGCCATAGCCCCCATCTCAACGGCAATTTCCATGGGAGTATTTCGCTTCTCTTCTAAACTATGATTCGTTCGAATTAATTGAGAAACCAATTTCTGTACATGGTCGAGTTCATCGTCCGTCACTTTCGAGAAATGTGAAAAGTCAAAACGTAAATGATTGGCATTTACGAGTGATCCTTTTTGCTCAACATGATCACCTAAAACAGTTCTTAATGCATGATGCAAGAGGTGAGTGGCACTGTGATTATTCGCAGAAGCCATGCGTTTTTCTTTATTGACAACCGCCAAAAATTTTGCCTCTAAATTCTTCGGAAGTTCATTCATGAAGTGAATAATCAGCCCGTGTTCCTTCTTTGTATCAAAAATATAGGCAACATCATCTCCATATTCAATATGACCTGTATCTCCTACCTGTCCTCCTCCTTCAGGATAAAAAGTTGTGAGATTAAAAACCACTTGATAGAAGGATTTCTGCTTCTGAGTGACCTTTCTATACTTCACGATTTTCACGTGTGTTGAAAGAAGATCATAGCCAACAAATTCCTCTAAATTATCATCGCAAAGCTCAATCCAATCGTCTGTTTCCAGTGAGGTTGCAGCTCTAGCTCGGCCTTTTTGTAATTCAAGTTCCTCTTTGAAGCCTTTCTCGTCGAGTTCGAGTCCATTTTCACGAGCAATCAAGGAAGTTAGATCGAATGGAAAACCATACGTATCATATAGTTCGAAGACGATGAACCCTTCAATGGTAGATTGATTTGCGAGTTTCGTTTTCTTGATCACTAGATCAATTCGCTTCAATCCTTGCTCTAATGTTCTGAAAAAGCTGTTTTCTTCCTCGTGAATAACCTTGTGAATCAACGATTGTTGCTGTTTTAACTCAACGAATGTATCGCCCATTATTTCCACTAATGTGGTCGATAGATCTGCCAAGAAAGAACTCTTCAAGCCCAATGTTTGATAGCCATACCTAACTGCACGTCGTAAAATTCGTCGGATAACATAGCCAGCCCCAGTATTTGAAGGAAGCTGTCCATCTGCAATGGAAAATGCGATTGCTCGGACATGATCGGCTATAACACGAAGTGCGATATCCGTAGATTCGTCTTTTCCATAAGGAACTCCTGAAGCTTTTTCCATGTGCTTGATCAAGGATTGGAAAAGATCTGTGTCGTAATTCGATTGCTTGCCTTGGAGTGCCATTGCTAATCGTTCGAGTCCCATGCCTGTATCAACATGTTTCTGAGGCAATAGTTCAAGTGATTTGTCCGCTTTGCGATTGAATTCCATGAAAACATTATTCCAAATTTCAATCACTTGAGGGTGATCTAGATTAACCAATGTTTTTCCATCTACTTTTTTGCGATCCTCATCAGAACGAAGGTCTATATGTATTTCAGAACAGGGTCCACAAGGTCCTGTATCTCCCATTTCCCAAAAATTATCCTTTTTTCCGGCTGGTATAATGCGATTTTCATCAATATACTTGAGCCAAATGTCATGACTCTCTTGATCCATTGGAACTCCATCCTCCTGATCTCCTTCGAAGATTGTTACGTAAAGACGATCAGCGGGAAGTTTATAGATTTTCGTCAATAATTCCCATGACCAACAGATTGTTTCTTCCTTGAAATAGTCTCCAAAGGACCAATTCCCGAGCATTTCAAACATCGTATGGTGATAGGTGTCAACCCCCACCTCTTCAAGATCATTTTGTTTACCAGAAACACGAAGACACTTTTGCGAATTCGCTATTCGTGGATTTTTGGGAGTGGCATTGCCAAGGAAGTAATCCTTGAACTGATTCATTCCCGCATTTATAAACATGAGGGTCGGATCTCCCTTTACCACCATTGGTGCACTTGGAACGATATCGTGTCCTTTCGATTCAAAATACGCGAAAAATTGACTTCTGATCTCTGAAAGTGTCATATTGATTTGAGCTTCATTTTAACATACAAATTTAGTGGATTTGTGGAACTCATCATGCATTCAGGTCATCAATTCTAGAATTTATCGAAATGAGCTGATTAATTGACTCGTGAGGGCTAGCGAACTATGACTTTCGAGGTAGTGCTGTACTGGCCTGAAATAACTTTCAGAACATAAACACCAGAGGCTAATTCACTCAGAATATGATGTGATTCATTCCAGGATTCAATCAAACTCCCATCGATTCTGTAGAGGGAAATAGTCGCGACAGAAGATTTCGTTAGAATATGCAAGTGATCACCTTTTACAGCTGGATTTGGATAGATCTTAACTGAAATTGTGGGTTCCAAGATTGATTGTCCAGCTGGCTCCTGATGAATAACGCCAATCGCTTCAAGGTCAAATCCACTGGATGGATAAGGAGTTGGAAAAGGATCATTCACGGCCTGCCCGAATTGATCTA
>JBLHON010000060.1:0-15608 GCA_047621865.1 Crocinitomicaceae bacterium
TAAATTTATCAGCAGAGATTTACTGGACAGTACAGAAATTTCCAGTGACGGGATTTATTATCGGAACGAAACATTTGCGAATGCAACATTGGGAGCGGACTTTTACCTCAATAAGTACAACACCATTACACTATCAGGGAGGTTTGCCTATGAATGGGAACAACAACCATCGAACACGAACTTCTACGAAACAGACCTGGATGGGAACCTAATTTCTTCATGGACGCGTAATGAAACTACGCAAGCCGAGAATCCTAAATATCAGTACGACCTTCAATATGCGAAAGTCTTTAAGGATAGTTCGACACACACCCTAGTCTTCAGTACTCAAGGACGCTTTTTTGGGAAAGATCAATCTTCCCGATTTGAGAACACGGCTGTTTCAGGAGGAAACTCGTACAATCCACAATTCACGCGTGCGAATTTCAAACAAGCGAATTATGACGCGAAACTTGACTACTTCAGGCCACTCGGGAAAAATTACACCATTGAAACAGGAGCACTCTACCAGACCAATGGTGTTGGAAACGACTATGCTGTAGAAAATGAAATCAATGGGGTTCTGGAAGCGGACAGCTCGCTGACCAATAATTTTCAGTATCAGCAAAATGTGCTTGGGGTATACGCAAGTGGGTCCTATGAAAGTGAGAAATGGGGAGTCAAGCTTGGACTCAGAGTAGAGAATACTGATTTGAGTACCGAGCTAATTACAACGAACGTAACGAATCGTCAGAATTTCACGAACCTGTTCCCGACCGCGCATTCATCTTATAAGTTTTCGAAAAAGGCTTCAATGCAACTGGGATATTCACGCCGAGTGACCAGACCGCGATTATGGGACCTCAATCCCTTCTTCAACATTTCAAACAACTTCAGCATTCGAAGAGGGAACCCGGATTTATTACCAGAATTCACGGATTCGTATGAATTGATGAGCATATTTGAATGGGATAAGTTCAATACAAACTTCGGGATCTACTACCGACATACAGATGAATTGATTGAGCGTGTGTCCATTTTCGAAAACAATGTGAACACTGTGCTCCCCATGAACATTGGAACGAATGATCTTGTAGGAGTCGAATGGAACGCAAAGTATGATCCCCTAAAATGGTTGTCCTTCAATATTGATTTCAACTACAATTATTTCAATCGCAAAGGTGAGTTCGATGGACAGATTTTCGATTTCGAAGGGGGCAAATACACCTCGAAATTGATGACAAAGATCAACCTTGGGAAAAAGGTCGATATTCAATTAACGGGCAATTATAGATCGCGCTACAAAACGGTACAGGGTGAATCCTTGGATCAAGCATTTCTAGATGCGGGTATACGACTTAAATTGTGGAAAGGAAAAGGAGCAGTGAACTTTGGCGTTCGCGATGTATTCCGGTCTCGAATTGAGCGCGATGTTGTAGATCAGGATGATTTTTATCTGTATCGAGAATCTACACGTGGCCGTGTGATGACGTTGGGCTTCAGTTATTCCTTTGGTAAGGGAGATGCCGTTTCGTATTCTGGTGGTGGGCATCATCATTAGGAGGATGGAGGATGAAGCAAACGGCAGAGCTGCGATCGGGAGCATAACCAAATTATAACAAATGAAAAAAGCATTACATTTCTGTAAAGCTTCTATTAATCGTGGTACTGAGTGACTCCGAAATACGCATGCTATCATTTCGCCACCCGCATTTGACGAACTGAGTTGCGGCTTGACGTATCCTAATGGATTTCACTGCCCTAGTGAGACAGCAATTAAGGATTTACAAAAGTAGTTCCTTCTTTTGTGCTAAAAATTTTTGCTTTTTATCAATTGGCTTGAAGCATTTCTGCTTTTGGATAACGTTGGCGCTTGAACAGACCTTTGAATTGTGTTTGCGGAAATACGCATCTTAGCTTTGCATAGAATTAATGCGACAGAACCAGAAGACCAGCAGGTCTTCGTCCCGGAATGCCAAGAGCATTTAATGTTGGATTAAAAGCAAACTTTTAATAAAATGGGAGACTGATGCAAACAATATCTGTTCTGTCGCATCCATCAAATTGAATTTGAAAATTTTTAAGCTGAATAGACACAGCAAGCTACGTCAGGGGTAATTCCTCTGAAGCCTTCGTTACACGTTGCATTTTCCGACTTTCAAAAATAGCTGTAATTGATTCAACGTGAATTACATTAATATTTTTTATGGATTACATTACAATGATAAATAAAAATAAATGAACAAGATTGCCGAATTTTGAATTGTGACTCTTAAACCAAATGGGTTAATAGATTTGAAACGCGATAACGTAAAGTCTAAAACAGTAGAGTTCATTAGACAATAATTTATGGTTCTTCAGCTATTAACCACAATAGTTCTGACAGTTATAATTGGCGCAATTTGGGGGGTAGATCAAAATGAAATTGCACTATTTGCAAGTACCATTTTAACCGTATTGGGTATTGTTTTTTTTGCACAATGGTCACTACTTTCAAATATCACATCTAGCATCATTCTTTTTTTCAACCACCCTCTTAAAATAGGAGACTCGGTTAAAGTATTGGATAAAGACTACCGTTTTGAAGGCAAAATTTCAGATTTAACCTATTTTTTTGTTCATCTAACTACTGAAAAAGGTGAAACTATAACGATCCCAAACTCTTTATTGTTGCAACAAACTAATTTCAATTGTTCCGAAATCAGACCATTTGAATCCTGAAAAAAACATATAAATTATGAGTAATAAGCTTTTTTTAGTCTGTCCATTTTCCTGTATGGAACCATTTCTTCGCAGTAAATATGGTAATGATATTTTCTTTTTGACTGCTCCGGGAGCTATTCTTTCATCTCAAAATTACGGAGATGATGAAGCGATCAGAGATTTTATTGTGCGAGAAAAAATTGCCACCGTCTACATCGTTAATGACTCTTCCTGTAGATTTATAAATGGGATCATTAAGAATGATAAATTATTTGGATTGCCAGCAGAAAAAATAATCGAGGATATATATATAGACTATTATTTATCTGATTTTAAAAACCAATCCTTAGCTAATCAGCAACTCAAATTGGCGGAATTAACTAGTAGGAACCAAGTAAACGAAATAGGTAATTCCATATTACTTGGGTGGCACTTTTCTTAATATGGAATAGAAATAAAAGGGCTCGTTGCTTCAAAAAACAAAAATAAAATTAGAGAAATAAACGTCAAAAAGCTTCTGGATGAAGTGTAATAGTTCTAATTGAGTTAATGCAATTACCCTCGTTGAGCATAAAATAACTTGATAACAGTTGCGATAGTATTAATAGAGCTCCATTTTCACTCAAATCGGATCACTTTTTCTAATGTTTCCAGCGTTTGAAACAGTAGTATATACATCATTAGTACTCTTAATTAATCGGTCTAGCTCTTGTTCAAAAAAAAGCTCCAAATTATCATTCCAACTGTAATCTCCCCGGTTTAGGTGAAGAAAACTCTTTTCTAAAGTTCCGACATATTCTTTTTTTTCCTCTGAATTGGAGATGAAGATTGGGGGACATAATTTGTACATCAATATCCAATTTTTTGCCATTCTTGTTGTTCTACCATTTCCATCCGCAAAGGGATGAATTCTGATAAGTTCATGGTGAAAGTAAATGGCTCTAATTAAGGGGTTTTCTATCCTTTTCATTTGGTGAAAAAGCTCCGACACGAGCCCTGGGATCCGTTCAGGCTCAGGACCCATATAACGACCAATTTGGACATCGCTATGTCTATATTTGTTAGGGTGACGAGCGTGAGATTCTGGCGAAATAAGGCGAAATAATTGAAAGAGTTGTACTTCACTTTTGAATTGAACGTCTAAAAGTATTTCGTTTGAAATAAAATCAATGGATGTCCTAAGAAGCACAGTGTATACTTCAGCTTCTCCTTCATTTTCAGCTTCCATTTGAGCATTTTTAACGCTTAATAGTTCTTTAAGAGTCGTTGTCTTTTTTATATAGGCGTTGAGAAGATCATCGGCAAGATGTTCGCGACTAAAGGTTATTAGTCGGAGTGTTGCATCTATGTTATGCTTGATTATCGCTAATTTTTCATGATTCACTATTAATTCTGCTGCGGGAAAAACTCTCATACTTATTCTGTAATTGTTAAAGAAAAATGATGGGGTATCTAGCAGAGGGGTTTTCTGCTTTCTCCTCCACTTCCTGGTAAGCTGCTCTTCTAATCCTGTCATTAATGGCACTACCTATGCCAACCTCAGGTGTTTCTTCAATGAGAATTAGGTCAAGATTCATTTCATCCATTTCATAAAGCGTGGCATACAATTGTGCGGCATATTCGTTGAGGTCTCCTTTTGGAGAAAGGACTTTTTGTACGACCTTTTCAGACAAATTTAAGTACCCTTGGAAAGAAATAACCCCAATTTTGTCGTCTTTATACCAAGGAAGTAAAGCCTCCAGATCTTTAAATATCACCAAAGGGGTGTTGGGCGCGTAATGTTTTTTAAACATTCCAGGACTTTGTGGAGAAATCTCGTTATTAACTTCCTTTATCTTGCACTTGAGAGCGTTTTCGAGTTGCTCCTTGCCGATGGCTCCCCGTCGATAAAGGAGCACTTCGTCATCCCTAAAGCCAACTATGGTAGACTCTATACCTTTGGTGCAATTGCCGCCATCCAAAACGTAAGGAGCTTTTTCGCCTAAGGATTTCCGTACATGGTCAGGACTTGTTGGACTAATATGATTGGACCGATTGGCACTTGGAGCTACCAAGGGAAAGTCAATGGAAGCGAGCAATTTTAATGTGAGTTTATGATCGGGTACACGAACGCCTACTGTGTCTTTTCCAGCCGTAATCAGGTCTGATATGCTATCTTGTTTTTCTAAAACCAAAGTGAGGGGGCCTGGCCAAAACAAATCTGCTAATTTCAATGCGGCTTCTGGGATGTTTTTTGCAACCTTATGCATTTCTTGCTTGCCTTTAACGTGGACAATCAACGGGTTATTCGTTGGTCGGTTTTTAATGGCGTAAATCAATTTTATCGCTTGATCTGAAAAAGCATTCCCCGCCAATCCATATACTGTTTCAGTAGGTATGGCTACCAATTTTCCATCTTTCAACTGCGCTATGGCATGTTCGAGTGCTGTGGTCAATTTCATCAAAATCACGGATTACAAAAATCACAATAGGTAGGATCTTCCACCATTTTACCATGCGGATGTATTTTACTTTCTGAATAATCACACTTCAGGCAACCGTACACGTACTCCGAAGTGGACTTGGTTGGCATATTGCATAGGGAACAGGGCAAACCGGGCAGTGCTTTGGTCACCCAAAAACCAGGAAATTGACAAATAGGACAAAAACTTTCCAGTTTGGCAATGAGGTCTTTAGTCGCTTTTTCAATAGCACGCATGCGAGTGGGATTAAACATCGCACGCATATCCGTTTCTACCCAAATCTCTGAATTATTGAGGAGTAAGTCCTGAATGATTTCTATGTATTGAGTTGGATCGCTCACCCCTTTATAGAATGCCTCGGCATGCTCTTTTTCTCGGATAATTAACCCATGTTCTGGAAAAGATACGCGCTTAGCAAATTCGAGGGCCTCTTCAAGTGATTTTACAGCCGATCCATTGAAATTGGTTTCCGTCGTAAGTTCCCTGCCAATAATTTCGAAATCATTTTTACTATCCATGATAACAACCAGCTCTTCATCGGCACTTATAAAAGGAATGTAAGGATGCGCACCAAAAGAACCCTCACTGGAAACGGCGAGATCATATCCTGTTAATTCCATCGCCATTTTACATTTTTTCCGAGCCGTGTCCAGCGGAGATCCAACTCGTTTAATTTCCCCAGAAAAGGTTCCGAGTGCATCCGTATTGATGTTAGGCACGGCACAAGTGAGCTCAAAGTGTTTCTCGAGTAACGGTGCAATCACCTTTTCTTTTGCATGCATAGTAGCAATTGCTATCCTCCGATTTTTCAACTGAATCTTTTGCATTATAGTCTAGTCATTACATTCAACGAAGGCTCAAAAACACATGTGTTCGTTTGGTTTGACTGAATTAAATTAAGCATGAGCAAATTGGGGGGCGTTTTCTATTACTTTTAATTCAATCGAAAGACACATATCAATGGTTTGGTGCTTCGTTTTTGAGGTCTCGAAAAACGCTTCAATTTCACTTCTCTTTGCCTGAAGTGCTTCAACCTTTTTGTTCAAGGCTTCCGAGGTGATCGAATGATTTCTTTCCCAATTAGACATGTGATCCAATTTGCAACTGTTAATTTGACCATTGATCAATTTAATCAACATGTCTTTTGACTCGTACTTATTTAATCCGTTTTGTTCGATGATAAATTTGTTTGATTCCATACTGTATAATTTAAATTGTTGCTAATTCTTTTTTCTCACCATATAGGGCGCTATTATCGATCATTTCCCATTGACAGTCTTTGGTGTATCGGTGACTTATTTTTCCATTGTCATCCAGTTTTAATAGCATAATCCATGAATGATCGCACAACTGTTTTATTCCATCATGCTTCACCAAAATTGAATTAATCGCTTCAAGTGGGGCATTGATAATCACATTGAGGCGCTGTGGAAGGTGCTCAAGTTTATCACCAACACGAACGGATTGTAAGGGAAGACCAATTCGAAGATCTCCGTCCGATCCTTCTAAGACTCCAACTCCACCTGCAACATTGTGCAACGTCTTGTTTCCTGCCCCAAAATGTTTGTTGTCTACTGTACTCGCATAATATTGTAGGTTAATCCAGCTCGTAACAACCATGGGAGCCGTCATGATGCTTTCCAAAACCTGATTTTCGATGTCTGTGTTCGGGTCGTAGGATTGTAAAAAGGATTTACCTTTCAGATCCAGTCCAAGCGTAAACGCTCTTGGCGCAATGACAAATGCATTACAACCTGCAAGTCCCCATTCTGGTCTAACTTGTGCCCAATCGCGAGCGCGGCCTAGCACTTTTCCATTAATTTGATCAGCGTTTATTGTATTCAGGTTGAGTCGTTTTGAACGCTCCATTCGATTAATTCTACTTGCACTCGTAAGTGATACTTTGACCTCTTGTAGTGCTTTTTTATGACTTTCAGAAATGTATTGCTCGTTGATGATTTCTACTTCGTCTGTTGTTGTATCGTGAAGGCAAGCAACAAATAAGGTTTCTTTCGAGATGTGAATTCCACCTTTTGCGAGCTCGGTTCTAACTTCGGGTTCGTTCAAAATTTGTTGTGCAGTTAAGGCATTAACTTCTCCTGAGTGTCCACCACAAGCTCCACAATCTAAGCCAGAAGCATGCGGGTTGTTAACGGAAGTTGAACCGTGACCAGCAATCAAAACAAGTGTTGCCAAGTTGTCTTTGATGCCCATGCCAGTGAGCGCACCTGAAGCCATGGCTACTTTTTCTTCTAATGTGATCGATGACAAATCAAGGATTCTTTCTGCTTTCATCCATTTTTTCAATCCATCTTGTTTTGGATTTTCAATGGGTCTCGTAAGACCAGTCGAGTTTAAAATGAGTTTCGGAAGGAAAGTCAATCCAAGCGGACTCACAAAGCCGAAGGAAGTAACAGCGCCCGACTTAAACTTCTTCCAAATTTTCTCTATTTGATGTCTCGTCTTTCTTGTTTTAATCGCCTCATAATCATTCGAGATCGATTCTTTTACCATTACTGTTGAAGGTATCAGAACAGGACATTGATTTTTACCTTCTGAATGTCCAAGAGGTAAATAGTTAATCGGGAAGCCAAAGAATCCAGCAAACCCGATGGTTTCAATATTCTTGTCTACCGTTTCCAAGTTTCTTCTGTACACTTCTGATCGTACGTCAATGCAAAAAATCATTTGTGCTTTTACCACATCTTTTGATGATACAGGTTGGTGTTTGTCAAATGCATGTTTCAATTCTCGCTGACTTGCAAAGTCGTAAGCATCTTGCAGAACTAATTCGGCTTCTATTTTTTCAATGAAAAGTTGACTTTCTGGCTCTTCACTGTAGTATTTCTTGTACCATTCTGCCTTAATTTCGTCTTTTCCGAATGCTTCCAAGAAGTAGAATTCCCAGGTCAAAAGTATCGCAAGAAATTGGTGCAGACGACCATGTTCTTTTGCGTAGATAGCGTTCGTGTAATCAAGCCCTGCGATGTACGATGACCACCCAATCGTTTTGAGTAGGATAGCGTGTAAATAACCTTCCACATTTTCCTCTGGTAGCTTCATTTTTGTTAGAATGTCCATAATTGCTTCGAAGTGATCCTCGGGCAATGTTTTAACGAGAGCTCTAAATCCTTTCAGCCCCATTATTTCTGGAGACAAATCAATTTCAGCTTCGCTTTTCCACGAACTATAAATATTCGGAACAGCTTCTGAAGTATTCCAAAGTGCGATGTACTCGTCAAAGTAGGATGTTGCCCACTCTGAGATCTTATTCACCATAAATGCGTTCCAGTCCTTGTCCGTTGCTTTTGATGCAATACCAGTTAGGGTGGCATCAACTGGAACGGCTTGTGCTGAAGTTGAATTCAATTGCTTACTTTTTTCGATGAAACTGCTGAGCGCATTCACATCTTTCGTGTGTTTTTTGAATGCCGCAATCAAATCAGGTGTGGTTATTGTTCCCAATTCAATTTGCTGTAAATAGAATGATATTGGCATGGTCATTCTAACTCCCCCTCTCGCTGCGAGGATTTTTGCTGTATCAGAAAATTCTTTGTCTGCAAATCCAATAAACGGGTTTACTGCAACGAAATTTTTCAAGGGCCAAGCTGGAGCAACTCGCTTACAGCTTGCTTTGACGAGCGATAAGATGTTTGATTTTTTCATGCGTATACGTTTTGTGGATTTATTTTAAAGTTTTAGTGTTCAATGAGTTCATCATCTTGTCGAAGATGAGGTTGAAATAAAGGCCGTTTCTCACATGAATTCCAATTTTCTTGGAGACCCTCCAATTTTTGATTCTAGTCGTTGAAAACTGAAGGGAAACAGTGATGATAAAGAGTACAAGAACAGTAATGGAAAGGATCATTAAACCCGAACTCGGTTCGCGAACCTCAGGTATCTGACTGAGTATTCCATAATGGATAATGCTTTCAAAAATGAAAAATAAGTTGATGACAATTCCCGATCCGATGAGCAAGGAAAGAATTGAGCGTCCACTAATGTTGGAATCGAATGCGTTGATTTGGATGGATAGTACACCAATAAAGATGATGCTACCAATCACTAATAATTGAAATGCTGTATCGGCATTCGTTCCCCACAAGTAAGCGATTGAAAAATAGAGCACCACAGTCGCGATGAGTCCAAGAACCATTCTCCAAACGTTTCCCAGTCGGGCATAGTCAACCACACTCTTTGTCTGAACCTTATCAATGACACTTCCCGAAGAAAGAAACGCGTGTGCTTTATAGAAAGAGTGTGCAATCAAATGCAGCAGTGCCGCAGAGTAGACACCAAATCCACAAACCATTAGTGTGAACCCCATGTGACCGATACTTGAGTATGCCAAAGAAGTTTTAATTGCAGGTTGTGTAGTCGCTACGATTGCTCCAAAAAGCGCACTAATGGCCCCGACAGTGATCAAGATTATACTAGCGTTGCCTGCAATATCAATTAGAAAAGCAAAGCGAATGATCAGAAATGGACCGGCATTAAGCAACCCGGCATGCAGAAGAGCAGAAACAGGTGTTGGAGCCTCCATAACATCTAACAACCAACCGTGAAACGGAACTTGAACCGATTTTAAGGCGGCGCTGACAACAATTAAGATGGCAGCAAGCTCAAGTCTACACGATATGCTCCGCGCATCCAATAACTGAAGCTGATCAAAAATGTAGCTGAGGTTTCCATTCTTGAATTCGAAATAAATTAAAAGGAAAGCAATCAGGAGCATTAAGTCGCCCAATCGAGCGATGACGAACTTTTTGCGAGCAGCTAAAATTGCTTTTTTTCGATCAGGATAAAAAAGAAGAAGTTGGCGTAAACCGATACTTGTTCCAACCCATGCGATGAAAAGAGTGGCAAGGTTTCCTGATAGAACGAGCAGTTGAACAAAAGCTAGGGTAAAGGCAAGGCGACCAAAGAATTGTTTGATGCGAGGCTCTCCGTCTAAGTAGTTTCTGCTGAACCGTGCGACAACAAAGGCGATAATTGATATCATGAAATACATGACAACACTTAATGGGTCTAACCGAACACTTAAACCAAGTTCGGCATATTCAAAAAATGTGCTTTCTATTGGACTAAAGTTTATCAGCCAAACAACTCCAACGAGAGAACTCAACAAAGCAACAACGACGGCTGCGCGTGTAATTTTGAAAACATTGTTTAACTTGTTGAACGAGAGGCTTGCTGTAAAAAACAACAGGACTGGGAGAAGAAAAAGGGCACTCAAAATTGTTGCACTCATCATTAGATTTATTGATTCTTTGGGACAAATCTAAGCTGTTTAATTCATTTATTTTTATATATATTTACAATGTTAACCATAAAATATATTTATGAATTATACTATCAATCAACTGCGAATATTTTTGAAAGTTGTTGAATTAGAGAGTGTTACCAAGGCGTCGGTTGAGCTATTCATGACCCAGCCGGCAGTGTCAATTCAGTTAAAAAACTTTCAAAATCAATTTGAGATTCCACTTACTGAAGTGATAGGGAGAAGTCTACATGTCACAGATTTTGGTCAGGAGATCGCGACTATTGCGCAGAGAACATTTGATGAATTGGATGAGTTAAAGTTCAAAACCAAAGAATATGAGGGGATGTTGACTGGGCGATTAAAAATATCTTCTGCATCAACAGGAAAATATGTAATTCCTTTTTTCTTATCTGATTTTTTAGAGGAACATTCTGGAATAGATCTAGTGCTCGATGTTACCAATAAGTCACGAGTAATTGAAAGCTTAAAAAACAACGAGATAGAATTTGCAGTTGTATCGGTTTTACCAAAAACCCTAGAAGTCAATGAGGAGCTTCTTTTGGAGAACAAATTATATTTGATTGGGACCAATGAGAATCACAATCAAAAGCGTCCTTTGATTTTTAGGGAGGATGGGTCTGCTACGCGACAGGAAATGGAACATTATTTTGAACAGAAGGATACTTCAAAGCGGAAAAAATTGGAATTAACCTCTAATGAAGCTGTAAAGCAAGCCGTAATTGCAGGTCTTGGACACTCCATTTTACCATTAATTGGAATTAAGAATGAGTTGAAGAATGAATCATTGAAAATCATCAAAAAGCGTGGACTTCCAATACACACCGATTGGAGAATGATTTGGCTTAAGAACAAAAAATTATCACCTGTTGCGAAAGCATTTTTAACATTTGTTCAACTCGAAAAAGAAAGCATTCTTGAAAAACATTTTAAATGGTATGAGGATTATAAATAAAAACCTGCACCATTTCTGATGTAGAGATTCATTGTGACCTCAAGAGGAAAAAGTTCTAACTTTTTTGAAGAAGATTTTAGGACAATTCTGTTTTCCGTTTAATGCAGCAGGTTAGGCGTTTCTTAACGATACCAGCTAGAGGAATGATCGTGTTCAGTTGATTAGTTCACAGAATTAATTGAACATGACTATTGATGCCTCAGAATACCAAAAAAACAAAAATATCCAGAATGTAAGTCATCAGTTGTTGCTATACTTTTTAGTGTAATTTAATCTATACTTTTTTGTATAAACAGGTATATTTGTATATCTTTGTCAAGGAACGGCTGAATTTAACACCCGAAAATTATAAAAATCATGAGCAAAGAATCATCCACAGAAACGCTTGAAGATTATACTAAGAGTGATTACAAATATGGGTTTACCAGTAATATTGATACTGAACTTATTCCAAAAGGGTTAAATGAAGATACTATTCGTTTAATATCTTCTAAAAAGGAGGAGCCGCAATGGTTGCTTGACTGGCGTTTAGGAGCATTTAGGCATTGGGAGACACTGAAAGAACCAAAATGGCCGAATGTAAAATATCCACCCGTAAACTATCAGGACATCATTTATTATGCTGATCCGAAACCAAAAAAAATACTGAACAGCTTAGATGAAGTGGATCCTGAACTATTGAAAACGTATGAGAAATTAGGTATTTCAATAGTAGAGCAAAAACGATTAACAGGAGTTGCCATGGATATAGTGATAGACAGTGTATCTGTAGCCACTACTTTTAAAGAACAGCTTTCAGAACTAGGTATTATCTTCTGTTCCTTTGGTGAAGCTGTTAAAGAACATCCTGAACTCGTGAGAAAGTATATGGGTTCAGTCGTGCCAACTTCTGATAATTTCTTTGCGGCCCTTAATTCGGCTGTCTTTACAGATGGGTCATTCTGCTATATTCCTAAAGGCGTGCGCTGCCCAATGGAGTTGTCCACCTATTTCCGCATCAACGCTGCCGGAACAGGTCAATTTGAAAGAACATTAATTATTGCCGAAGAAGGCAGCTATGTAAGCTATTTGGAAGGATGTACTGCACCAATGCGCGATGAAAACCAATTGCATGCAGCAGTAGTAGAATTGATAGCATTAGATAATGCGGAAATAAAATATTCTACGATTCAGAACTGGTATCCAGGAGATAAAGACGGAAAAGGGGGGATATATAATTTCGTTACCAAAAGAGGATTATGCGCAGGCGTAAGGTCAAAAATAAGTTGGACACAGGTCGAAGCGGGTTCTGCCATTACCTGGAAGTATCCAAGTTGTATTTTAAAAGGGGACTATTCAACGGGAGAGTTTTATTCTGTTGCAGTCACAAATAATTTTCAACAGGCTGATACAGGAACTAAAATGTGGCATATTGGTAAAAACACCAGCAGCACTATTATTTCAAAAGGGATCTCAGCAGGCCAAAGCGACAATTCGTACAGAGGTTTGGTTAAAGTAGGAAAAAACGCAGAAAATGCTAAGAATTTTTCTCAATGCGATTCTTTATTAATGGGAGATACATGTGGGGCGCATACCTTCCCTTATCTCGAAATTGATAATGACACTGCTCAAATTGAACACGAAGCCACAACTTCTAAAGTAGGTGAAGATCAACTTTATTATTGTATGCAAAGAGGATTGAGCGAGCAGGATTCTATTAACCTTATAGTTAATGGTTATTGCAAGGATGTTTTTAACGAATTGCCAATGGAATTTGCAGTGGAAGCGCAAAAATTGCTTGCTGTAAGTTTAGAAAATAGTGTAGGCTAAACTCGAATTACAAATTAAAATATTAAATAAATCAACATGTTAATAATAAAAAATTTGCACGCAGAAATTGAAGGAAAAAAAATACTGAATGGTATTAATCTTCAAGTAAACGTAGGAGAAGTACACGCTATAATGGGACCAAACGGAAGTGGTAAAAGTACCCTGGCACACGTTTTAGCAGGCAGAGAGGGGTATGAAATTACGGAAGGCAGTATTACCTATATGGGAAAAGACCTCCTGGAATTATCAGTTGACGAACGCGCCAAGGAAGGTATATTTCAGGCATTTCAATACCCTATAGAAATACCCGGTGTTAGCACAGCAAACTTTCTTAAACATACCATTAAAGCTGTTAGAAAACATCAAGAAAAGCCAGCTTTGAGTTCAATCGAAATGCTAAAATATATTAGGGAGAAGGCAAAAATGGTAGAGATGGAAGAAGGGTTTTTAAGCCGCTCTCTTAATCAAGGATTTTCGGGTGGAGAAAAGAAACGGAATGAAATTTTACAAATGGCCGTTTTAGAGCCAAGCCTTGCCGTGTTGGATGAAACGGATTCAGGGCTTGATATTGATGCGCTGAAAATAGTTGCTAATGGTGTTAATCAATTAAAAAGAAAAGACAATGCTTTTGTAGTAATTACTCACTACCAGCGGCTGCTCGATTACATTATCCCTGATTTTGTTCATGTGCTATACAATGGACAAATTGTTAAATCAGGGGATAAGAATTTAGCATTGAAGCTGGAAGAAAAAGGATATGACTGGATTAAAGAAGAAGTAGCCGCATTAACAACATCTTAATAAGATAAGCATGACAACTCCAACAACACCAGATAAAAATGATAGCCGGGAAAAGTTTATTGAACTATTCCAACAGTATGAAAATTCCCTAAACGGACAGAAAGATTATGCCGGGCATGCGATACAGAGAACTGCTATTCAACGATTTAGCAATGATGTGAATTTCCCAACCAGAAGAAACGAAGATTGGAAATACACCAATGTTACTCAGTTACTTCAGCCACTATACTCACACCCAAAACGTGTAGACATTGCAGCGGAAGACATAAAGCCGTTTCTTTTTGAAGGGCTGGATGCATACGTGCTCGTTTTTGTGAATGGCACTTACAATAAAGAACTTTCCTCAAAGGACGGATTATCAAAAAAAATTATAGTACAAGATATTTCTTCTGGTTTGCAAGAAGGCGGACTTACAAAAACAACAGCATCTAAGTATTTGTCGAAATGGGCAAGCAAAGAGAAGAATTCATTTAAAGTATTAAACACGGCCTTCGCTCAAAATGGAATCTATATTGATGTCCCTGATGGATTAGTAGTGGACCGGCCTGTTCATATACTAAATATAGCTCATGCAGCAGCAGAAGCAACAGTGATCAGCCCGCAAAAAATAATAGTAACTGGAGAAAATAGTAAATTAACTGTTATTGAGACGTATCATCATCTCACTAATTCCGAGCAAACTTATTTCACCAATACTGTTACACAGTTGGTTCTAAAAAGAAATGCGATTGTTGATCATTATAGAATTCAAGATGAAGATGAAAATGCATTTTTTATCAATACTACCGAAATTGAACAGCTGAGGAATAGTACATATAGCTCTTACGCGGTAGATTTAGGTGGGAAATTAGTAAGGAATAACCTTAACTCTATTTTAAAAGACAGTGGAACAACTACTAATTTTTATGGACTTTACGTTGGTGTAAATAAGCAACATATAGATAACCAAACCTTTATAGATCATGCACATCCTCATTGTGACAGCAACGAATTGTACAAAGGAATTCTAATGGATAAAGCTCAAGGCATATTTAATGGTAAAATAATGGTACGAAAGGATGCGCAAAAAACAAATGCCTTTCAGCAAAATCACAGCCTTGTATTATCAAAAACCGCCAAGATGAATAGCAAACCCCAGTTGGAAATTTATGCAGATGATGTGAAATGTAGTCATGGTGCAACCATTGGACAGTTGAATAAAGAGGCATTGTACTATATGCGCTCCAGAGGCTTGTCTGAAAAAGAAGCCGTATCCATTTTAAAACAAGCTTTTTTAACGGAAATAACGGAGCTAATTAAAATTGACCCTATAAAGCAAAAAGTAGAACAGATGCTTGTTGATAAGTTTAAGCAAATGCAGGAAACACCATTGAACTGATAAATGACATGACTGAAATAACTAAAGAAGAGATACTAAAAATACTTAATAATGTTATTGAGCCTGACCTCAAGAAAAGTATTGTTGAGTTAGGATTAGTGACTGATGTTCAAATTGAAGGGAACGCAATTAGCTTTATCGTTAAGATTAGCAGCCCGACGATGAATAGTAAAAAGATAGTAAAGGATGCCTGTATGGATAGCCTTTTGCAAACACTTGGTACAGACATTAAGTTAG
>JBLHON010000061.1:0-15022 GCA_047621865.1 Crocinitomicaceae bacterium
AACAGAGAAGTTAAGCCTACTTGCGCTGATGGTACTGCCCTTTTAAGGGTGGGAGAGTAAGTCGACGCCACCTTAAGAAGCTCCAACAGAAATGTTGGAGCTTTTTTTTTGCCCTATTTTTTTGCCCAGAACAGGATCCAGAACAAAGATATCGAGAGATTGGTCTGATCACTCTTCGAAGCAGTCGTTCGGAATAAATACTCCTGATGAGCCCTAATATTTTATCTATTTATTCTATTTTATCTGTTTTTTTGTCTCGGAATGATTGATTTCTTAGCCGAACATTAGACATAATTCAAGAAACCTCATTCAAATTCGCTAATAAGAAGATTTATTTAGCTAACGTTTAGCATCCGTTTTTTTTCCTAAAACTGGAGAGATCAGCAGCGAAATTTACAGCCTCCTCGACCAATCAGATAGTACTGGTATATGAAGATAGAGGAGTTAGTTGATCGAAATTAATTACCTTTTATTCACGAAGCTAAATTGATGTTAATCCCAGCGGAAATACATCTAACAAAAGTTCAATTCTAAAAAATCTCTTGTTACTTCTTGAAATCTCTATCATTCCATAAGAGAACTGTAAAACTCAAATACTATGGCCGGAGCTAAAGAAACCCCAAGACAACGAATGATCGGAATGATGTACATCGTACTCACAGCAATGTTGGCGCTAAATGTGTCAAGTTCTATTCTCGATGCCTTTGTGGCGATTGAAGAGAATATCCAAAAAGCGAATCTCACTGAATTATTTCGTGGTGATGAACGACGACAAGAACTTCAAGAAGTAATCCTAGACACTAGCAACCCTCTAAAAGTTAAAAAGGCGAAGCTGTTGGAAAAAGCGATCAGGGACATTGATGCTATGACTGAAAAGAGAATTAGAATGATCGACGGCCTCAAACTTGAGATTTTGAATGCTTGTGGTGAGGATACTGAAACTGTAGCTGCCGAAAAAGCAATCATCAAGGAGAAATACGATGCTTCGAAGAATGCGCTGAAACCAATTCGTATGAATTTGGAGTTCGTATCAGGAAAAGATCGTTATGATGAATCCATGTATATTATGATTGGTGATGACATTAAAAACCCTACTGGCAAAGGGTTGGAGCTCTGGAAATCATTCAATGATTATCGAACTGAGCTCACAGAAAAAATTGCATCCACGCAAATTGGTGGAGATGATAACCCTGCTTTTGACAAGGATTATTTTTTCAAAGCACCTAGAATCAATGCCTACGAATCTCAGGCTGAACTGAAAAGCAAAATTCAGAAGGCAATGGATAAATCCAAAGTGCATGAAGATGATCAAACAATGATCATGGAAATCTATAGCTCACTCACAAAGGTGGAACTTTCAACTGTGCACGATGTGAACAATGTGCACTGGATTGGTAAAACATTTGATCACGCCCCTTCTGTAGCAGCACTTGCTTCTCTCTCATCCATGCAAAAGGATATTTTGGCCGCTCGTGCGAATGCTCTGACGTTAATTCGTTCACGGGTAACTGGAGCAGATTATAATTTCAATCATATCATGGGACTTGCATATGGTCCAGAAGTTGTCAATCAAGGTGAAGATTTTGACGTACAAGTTATGATGGTAGCCTATGATAGTGACAATCAACCTGAAGTGAGCATGAATGGAGAGAATATCTCAGATGTAAGTGGAGGTAAAGGAACGATCAAATTAAAAGGTACCAATGGAACGATGAACCTAACGGGAACAGTTTCTGTTAAGAATCGCCAAGGTGTTAAGAAGAGTATGAAATGGGAAAAGAGTGTAATGGTGATGAAGCCTGCAGGATCCATTGAACTTCCAGATCTTAACGTCCTTTATCGTGGGTATGACAACAAAGTGAATGCAACAGCATCTGGATTCCCACAGACCATATTAACTGGACAAAACGTCTCGCTTACACAATCGGAAGGACTTTATATAGCTAAACCTCAAGGTAGTGGTAAAACGGCTTATATGACCGTGTCTGGCCGAACCGCAGATGGTAGAACTGTCGCGTTGAAGAAAGTTAAATATCGTGTGCTAAACTTACCAGATCCAACAATGTACTGGGGAGGGACCAAGAATGGTGGAAAGGCATCTCCCACTGCTAGTAATATATTTGCGAATTACGGAAAAAGTGCCTTGATCGATGCGAAATTTACGATACTATCATGGGAAGTTTTTATAGCAGGAACTGATCGATCTGTTAAAGGAACTAGCAACAATGTGACTGGAGCTCATCCATTCTTTAGAGCGGCAAAAAAAGGAACAACAGTGACGTATAAATGCTGGGTGCGCGGCCCATCTGGGATAAAAAGAATAATTACGGGAGTCTTTACAATTTAACCACTGTGATTGATCCTGTTCTAGTCTGAAAAGTGTCGTCTTATTGGTTGAGGCGGCACTTTTATTTGCTCTCAATTAAATAATCGAAACCTCTGTACAAGGATAATTCAATAGACACACTATCTTTGCGGCATGATTAACCTCGAGGACATAGGAATTCATCTTCCACAAGGCTATTTGTTTCGCAATATTGGGCTGCAAATTAACAAGGGAGATAAAGTGGGATTGGTAGGAAAGAATGGTGCAGGAAAATCGACCATGCTTCGGATGATAGCTGGTACTGTTCAAGCATCAGAAGGCAAGATTCACAAACCAAAGGATTGCAATATTGGCTTTCTTACACAAGATATTAAAATTGATACTACACTCAGCGTTTTCGAATATTTGAATACGTCTAATATTGTATTGACTGCGATTAATGTTCGAATCGATGAAATAAACCTGGAACTTGTCACGCGAGAAGATTATGAATCTGATGGCTATCTGGGACTTCTAGATGAATTGACTGATTTGAATCATGACTACAACGTGCACGAAGGTTTTTTGTGGGAAGAGAAAATCACACATACGCTCAGAGGCTTAGGATTTAGTGAAAAGAATTTAAGTCAAGATTTGAACACCTTCTCTGGAGGTTGGAAAATGCGCGCTGAATTAGCTAAAATCCTAGTCAACAATCCTGATGCTGTCTTATTAGATGAGCCTACAAATCACCTGGATATTCTATCTATAACTTGGTTAGAGAATTACTTAGTTAGTTTCGAAGGAGCGGTTGTTGTTATTTCTCACGACCGGTTATTTCTCGATAATGTGACGAAAAGAACGCTTGAAATCACCAAGGGGAAAGTGTATGATTTTGCTTTTCCATATTCGAAATATAAAGAAGTCCGTGCAGAGGAACTCGAACGAATGGTTGGCGCTAAAAAGCAACAGGAAAAAGATATTAAGCACACTGAAGAACTCATAAATAAGTTCCGTGCAAAAAAGAATAAAGCTGCATTCGCGCAATCCTTGATCAAGAAATTGGATAAAACGGAGCGTATTGAGGTAGAAAGTGATGATCTGGGGGGAATGAAAATCTCTTTTCCACTGAGCGTCCGTCCTGGTAAATGGGTATTGGAAATGGAAGATGTTGGAAAATCCTATGGGGACAATCTACTCTTCAAAGATGTCAATATCACAGTGGGACGCGAGGAGAAGATTGCACTTCTTGGAGCCAATGGAACTGGTAAGTCTACACTTCTTAAACGCGTTATGAAAACGTTGGAAGGTGAAGGTAGGGTTGAGTATGGCCACAATGTTAACATCACTTATTTTGCGCAGGATCAAGCTGAAAAATTAGATCCTACCAAAACCGTTTTTGAAACTGTTGACGATACTGCAGAGGGAGAAATTCGCAAGAGTTTACGAAGTGTGTTGGGTGCATTTCTTTTCACAGGCGAAGATTCTGATAAGAAAGTGGGGGTCCTCTCTGGAGGGGAACGAACGCGTTTGGCACTCTGTCAATTATTGTTAAGCCCGTCCAATTTTCTGATTCTAGATGAGCCAACCAACCACCTTGATATCAAAAGCAAGGAAGTCCTTAAAAGCGCGCTTCAGCATTATGAAGGAACGTTTATTGTTGTTTCGCATGATCGTGAATTCTTAGATGGTTTGACCAATAGGATTTGGGACATTGAAAATTTCAACTTGAAAATTCATCATTTTGGGGTTAAAGAGTTCTTGGCTCGAAAAATGGAATTGGCGAATCCATCTCCTAAAAAGGTTGTAAGTCTTGCCTCAAAGAAAGGTAAGTCAGAAAACAATCCTCAGCCTGCAAAACTTTCGTACGAGGAACAAAAGGAACTCAAACGAAAACGAAATAAGCTGAAGAATCAAGTGAATCGTTCAGAGCAGGAAATTGAAAAACTGGAGAACAAAATCAAGGAATTGGATGTTGTAATCGCCAATCTTGACTATTCAGATGAGGAAAAAGCTTCAAAAATCATGACTGAATATGACGCGCATAAAAAGGAATTAGAAAAACAAATGGAGCTCTGGGAGTCAGGAACAGAAGGTCTTATGGAAATAGAAGGGTAATCCTTCTAGTGTGGTTTCCCTTTATTTCGTTTTCGAGCAATGCGTTTTTGACGTTTCTTATTTTGCTTGATTGATTTCCTTCTTTCCTTCGTTTGTCCCTTCCAATAACGCTTATAAGCTTCCTTCTGTACTTTCTTACCAGCTTTGGCTTTTTTCTTATCCTCCTTTTCAATCGATTTCTGGATTTGCTCAGGACTCATAAGCGCACTCTCTGGCCCTTTACTAGCACAACTACTAATGTTTGCCGCTAGCAACAATAAAAGGATTGTATAAAACGTTTTAATCTTCATACCTTTGTTATATCTACTCAACGAGATGAAAGTACAATTTATTTTATTCTTACTGTTAATTGTCACCCTTGGAGGATGCACAAAGAACGATGAACACCCAGTTCCGAATATTCCATTTGATGTCACAATCAATCTTGCGCTACCTTCTTATAATAGCTTGATTGGTGTAAGTGGATGGGCTTATGTGAATGGTGGCTCGAAAGGGGTAATTGTTTATCGACGAGGAATAGACGAGTTTATAGCTTTCGATCGTCACTCTCCGGCTGACATCAATGGAACGTGTGAATATCCATTGACACCTGATTACAATAACTATCTTCAGCTCAATGATACCTGTAATGCAGCGACTTTTTCGCTCTATGATGGCTCCCCAATCACTGGCTCCAATTTTGGTCTCAGACAATATCAAACTTTTTGGGACGGAAATCAAAGCTTAAGAATTTATAATTAGACTCGGCCTCGCTTCGCCGTAGCTTCGCAGAGGCAATGCTGCGCCTTCCGATTTTCCGAGATGGCTTGCTCTTTCCCGAAGCTTTCTCTGGTAGTCACAACCTCTGGTGAGAAGCTCAGCATTGGAGCACGCCTCTTCGACAGTTAGTTCCATGAAAGATAATCTCTTACATTTTTGAGTTAATCAGGAAACGATCGTATACTCGGATAATCGTATAATCGGGAAATCGACTCTCTAATTTTGTCTATTTTTGCAATTGAATTTAATACCATGGACGAAATAACGGTTACAATTATCGATAGAGAAGGGGTGAATCATGAATTGGTTGCTCCAACTGACATGAGCATGAATATCATGGAGGTCTGCAAATCATACGAGTTGCCAGTAAAAGGCGAGTGTGGTGGAATGGCAATGTGTGCTACATGCCAATGTTACCTTGAGTCGGAAACTGATCTTCCTGAGCAGAGTGACGCCGAACTTGATATGTTGGATCAGGCATTTTTTGTGGAGGAAAATAGCCGCTTGGGATGCCAGATTCAGGTCACAGAAGAAATCAATGGAATTGTGTTGAGATTGGCTCCAGAAGAATAATGATGCTTAGAGTGGAAGGGTTATTCCAATGTTGAAGGAAATAACATTAAAAAGGCGCTTTCCTCTGATGTCTGGCTCGATTCCGTTCGATAAGAATGTCCAATTTAATGTATAACGAAATCCATAATTAAGCATGATCTTTTTCGAGAGTGGCGTTCGCATGTTTAATCCATATAACAAGGTAATACCTGAGTAATTTTCATCATAATCAGGAGTGTACGACTCACCAATATAGGATTTCTTGACCAATTTAGAGAGGGCATATCCAAGCCCAATTTGATGATTCAATCCCATCGGAAGAAGTCCATTACGATGTGTGAATTCCATTTTTGGTAAGATCGAAACTGTGCGCATTGCCAGCATTTCGTGCTCCGCCAAAAAGGGCGTAAAATCCTGAAAGTCTAAACCAAGCTCAAGACCAAAACCCTTTGTATTACTAATCGAACGACCGGCAGCCAGTCGAATTCCAGTGTCAAACCAGTCTCGTTTTTCAATCAAAATACCATCCTTTTTTTGATATGATATATATCCATTAACTGCATCCACAATATTGGCTAGCAACGGAATATAGCTCACTGAATTAAGCTCGATATAGCTCTTCTTACCAAAGAATCCATTGTGCTGTCCAAAAGCAGCAAAGTTCATCAGGATAAACAAGAAGAGAACCCTATAATTCATTTCTCAGTTTTTAAATTCATCAAGATGTCGTACAGATGTGCCCCTAGATGATATTTTCGAATTGGTTCATTAAACTCGTACGTGTTCCCTGTCACAATTGAGCCCGTTTCCACATCTAAAACGAGCATACTCAGGGACGTTTTATTCCCTTGAATAATTGCCGCTGGAACGAGTGTAGTAGACATGACAGCAAATAATGGTGGAATGAACAGTAGCATGCCCATTTGGATCCAGTTGATATTGGCGTCATAATAATGCTCGACCATGCTGAACATCACATTTGCTGAGCCATAGTTATGACTAATATCTTTAAGCTCACGAAAATCCACTGGAAAACTCTCAATATCAACCTCAGTGCCTATCTGGTAAAGAAGGGTGATTAATGTAGAACGCTCATTGAAACCTTGAGTGCCCTTCATTTGAATAGAACGACTGTCAATAGGATAGACAGTGAGTCCTGACTCCTTGGAAGCGTCATCCAAAGCATTGGAAAATCGCAATTCTAGTTTTTCGCTCTTTTCTTGATCGACACCATGTTTCGTATAGCTATATACTTTAGGCTCCACGCAAATGAGTTCTTTAGCACCAATATGCAGGCTACTTAATCCTTCTTCCTTGAAGATTTTTTTTCTTTCCTTGTAAGAGAGTTGGGCAAATTCCTTGTCGAGCTCCTCATCGAGATCAAATTCCTTTCTTTCTGTTGCAAATCGTTCGAGAAAATCAGCTTGAACTACTATGTCTGAAATCATGTAGAGGTAAAACTCGGTCGAATCGAAATCTTTATCATTACTCTCGGATATGGGCGTATCACCTAGATTCGTAGAGTCATTCGAAATGATAGTCAAATCTTCTTTTATTTCGGGAGCAGTAGCTTCTTTGAATGTCTGGGTTGAAAATTCGGAAATATCAAATTCCTTGGTCCACGCAAGCTCATGAATAAATCGTGAGTAGATAGCTTCAACTTCTTCATCGTTTGGATAGACTTGTTTGATGTCGTAAATATACCTCAGCGCCAGTGGTGCCATGGATTCCTTATTCAATTTCCGAAGTAGGTAATGGAACGTGGCCGAGCTGCCTTCATATTCGGATATTTTATTCAGTGTAGTATTCGTCTTACCTTTAACTTCAAATTGATATAGCCCCAACAAGATTTTCGCTTTGAGCTGTTGAAGATAAATAGAGGCGGGAAAATCACGTTCCAATAAATAAATCATGTATAGTGCATCACCATAATCGTATTCTATCACTGCAACACGAGCAGATTCAAATCGCGCAATATTTCGAACTTCTTCGAAACGATTTTCTTCCAGAATAAAATCTGTAGATTGCCAATCTTCAATTTTGGCGATTTCCAGGTTAGCAGCTTCACGTCTTCGTTTAATATTTGGGTGTGAACTTTCGCTGTCGTCTTGATCTTCTTCTATATTAATCTTGTAGGCTTTTGAGGGGAAATGTGAGTCAGGAATAAAGATGTTTTCAGTTCGAAAATACGATTTGGGTATATCAAGCTCATCAAACGGCAAATGAGAATATTTCAATACGTCAAATGTAGATTTCAGGGCTTCCTTGGAATATCCAGCATTATGGTACAATTTGACTGCCAAACGATCAGCTTCAAATTCATGATCTCGGGAATACACGCTCATCTTAGAAACCCAATTTCGACTTCGATTTTGACTCAACGTAAATGATTCAACTACGTGTTTTTCTTGAAAATGGCAGATCTCATGTGCAAGAATAAATGCTAGTTGTGCTTCATTCGAAACATGACTCATCAACCCAGTTGTCACAAAGATGATTCCCTGATCAGTTGAAAATGCATTTACTTCATTCGTCTTGAGCGTATAGAATCGAAGTGTTGCGCGTGTTGTTGGATCGTCTGCAAGTAATTTATCGGCAATTTCAGTAACGTACGTTGAAATTGGATCTCCGAAAACAACAAACCCTGAATGAAGAAGATCATCAATGGCATAATGAGTGCTTTCCAAGAACCTCTGCTGCTCGATTTGGGTCATCCCATCTCGATGCTCATCCATCTCCTCACGAACCTTTTCATAGGTCTCTGCCCTAAAGTCATCCGGAAGAATTCCAGATGAAGAAATAGTTTTATACTCGTTAAAATCGACTTGCGCAAACACACTGTTTGAGATCACAAGACCTGTCAAAACAAATAAAAAGTTTTTCATAGGCATCACTATTCTAGGAGAACAAAGATCTATATCAGATAAATTCAGCTAGAAATCCCTGCTCACCAAGGATGTACAGCTTATTCAGTTTTCTGAACTTTGATCTGCGCTTTTTTACCAGATTCGGAAATGATTTCGACAAAGTAAATTCCAGCTGTTCCAGTCAATTCTAGATCAAATGAACTTGTCTCAACAAAAGAATCCGTTGAAATAATTCTTCCAGTAATATCAAGTACATGAACTTCTACTCCTTGATGTGATTCACCAAGATCAATTGTAATACCACCATCAGTTGGGTTCGGGTAAAGAATAAGTCCTGGACCAAAATCATTTTCAGAAATTGAAGCATCTACTAGAGCGATATAACAAGCTGATGTATCTATACATCCATTTCCAGTTAAGATCACTGCGTAATTTCCACTTACAGTAGGAACGTATGATTGATTTGTTGCACCTGGAATAAGCGCGAAGTTATTGTCACAATCAATCCATTGGTAACCCAAGTTTGGTTGAGACGCAGTCAATACACCTTGGTTCTGAATAACAACAGTAACTAATCCTGTGATGATCGTAAGGTTTAGAGTGGCAACAGTATCGCAGCCAATTCCGCCAGCGATTGGTGCTGTATAAGTACCAGCAATCGTGTAGGTTTGACCATCAACAGCCCATAAATAACCAGTACATGTTGTAGCATTCGTTACTGGTTGAATAGATGCAGGCATATCAAATGCTTGTATCTGATCAGTACGACTGTCAGTATCTCCTTGGTCAGCTGAGAAGCCCAATCCACGATTAGCGAACACACTCCAAATTAAACATTCATGGACACCACCATAAAGAAGTTGATCTGCCTCTAAAATTGCATCTCTTCCGTCTACGAAACCAGGACTACACGGCTGAAGTTTCAATCCTGTCATGATCAAGTTCATTGCTATGTTGTTACCACCAGTTCCAGTATAAACGTCAGAATCGTAACCATACTCATCAATCAAGGCCCAGTTAAGATCCCAAATCATTGTACACCATACATAACCAATACCATGTGGCTGAGATATTCCAGCTGTATTATTGGTAGAAGCATACGTAGAGTTATTGATACCTGTACTTGTACTGTATCGAGTTGGACGAATTCCATTACCAGTAATTGGTTGACCCTGAGCAAATGTTCCAATTCCTCGGCCATCTGTTCCTAAATCCCCTGGTTCGATTGTGAGCATTAGTCCAAACCAATCAGACCAACCTTCACCCATTTGCTCTGCATTTTGCAGACAGTCACTGTTACTTCCTCCACCTGTAAGACGAGTTGAGATTCCGTGACCATATTCGTGGGCTACAATTCCATTGTCGAAATCGCCATCAATCCCAGTAGGACCAGGATTTGTATTGACTAAAGTTCCATTTACTGTTGGACCACTTTCAATTGCCGCAATTAACGCCAACCCATCTGCTTGAGAAACCATAACACCTGGAATAGTAATAGAACCACTCGTGCCTCCCATACTAATTGGAGCTGTTCCAACATTGTTTACCATTATTACAGCAACTGCCCCATCATCTTGAGCACGCTGAATTTTGTCAACGAACGGACATGATCCTCGCATGATCACTGCAATTTTACCTGAAAGTAATCCAGGAACTGCTGGATCCTCACATGCATCATACGTATCTGGCACTGCATCTTCATAAATTACTAAATCTGCTGTAATTGGAGTTGCAGGAACTCCAGGTCCGAAACCTGCCTCTTCAGCAGCATACGTTCCAGCAGGTCCAGCTGGACTGTTGATTGTAAGTATATCTGCTGCTGGAGGAGAAGTGACTCCCCAAAGATACATTTGCATTCTAGGATTCTGTCCTTCAACAGGAGTAGCGAAATTGGCATTGTTGGTTCCACCACCATCTTGAGCATCAGCATTTACATAATCACTTCCAGTTCCACCATTTCCATAGTTGTTTTCTTGAAAGTTTCCGCTCGCCTCATCAAATCCATATTGATACCATACATCATGCATGATATTATTCATGTAAAACAAATGTGTAATTGAAGCATCAAAATAAGTGCTTGCAGGCATTCCAACCATGTTTAATGGAAAGTCAAAATCAAGTGCAGCCCCACCATCAGGTGAATAACCTGGATTATTGTTGTCGTCTGCATCTTCTGTAGCTCGAACATTATTTCCTCGCGTCACAGTATATTCGTCACCTAGGACACCATCATCATCGTGCCATCCAAAAGGAGACGCGATTGGATCTGAAGGATTAACAACCAAAGTTCTAGGCCCGTGATTTGGACTTTCGAGAGGAATTGCAAAAACATTGTATTGATCTGCTCCTGGAGGAGGTGCAGGGAGTGAAGCTGTTTGTTCCTGTCTATCAGGGTTGCAAATCTCTCCAGCTGCATGCTCATGTTCATCAAAAGAACAACTCACAACCCAATCAGCTTTTCTTACGATTTCACCAGTAGCAGCATCAATATGTACATTCCACCAGTGATCCTGTGAATGCTCGTAAATATTCAATTTCCATGCTAAACGCAATTCATTTTCATCATTGAAAGCATAAACGAGTTGTACAGGAATTGCCTCTAATGATAGAGACGATGCGCTAAATACATGTTTAAATGCCCCCTGATCCTCAGTTAATCTAAGATCTGATGGAGGTGCCAAATTTAAGGCAGTGGCAGCAAAATAAATTGCTTCCTCAGCTGAAATCGTTGGAGATGAAGACGTCACTTTAGAAGAAACATCTTTCACAAATCGATTACCAGTCAAACGCAATTTTCCGTCAGCGATTACAAAAGTTGCAACGCCATCAGTGATTTGAATTCCAGCATTAGTTTGAGTAACATATACATGAGTAAGATTCGTCTGTACTGCTGTATGTTCATCAGTAATTAGCCAGTTCTGAAGGTCAGAAGACGTTAGATCGAGAGATTTTTGCTCTTTATTCAAGTATTCTTGAACAAGTTTAGACGTCTTTTGAGCAAATGAGCTAGTTACTGTTCCAACGGTTAACGTTAAAACAAATATTCTAAGGAGAGTGCGCATAATTTAAGAAGCGTTTTTTAGTTTCATATAGTAACCATGGTACGATTGAGCATCTCAGGGGAGCCTAAATAAGGTCAATGAGTTCACAAAATCGATGTAGAGTTGCTTTAAAGGTAACTCAATTCTATGAGATTCAAAACCAATATGTTCAGAATATTGGAAAATGCATCGCCCATTGGACGAATAAAGTTCCAATTACTTTCATTAAAAAATAAGAAAAATGAAGTTTAACACGTTGCGATCTTTCGACGCTCGAATGTCTTTACTTGTATTCAGAAGGGATCAGGCAGACTGGAATTGGATCCATTTTGTGCTTGTTGATGCGATTTAATCTGCGGTAAATCTCCAGTACTTCTTCCTTTCTAGCACTGAGTAAGGAGCCGTCACCTTTGTAATCCATTGCCCATTCGAGTTCTGGATAAGATGCGCCAATTTGGTCTTCGTCTGATCGTCCATCAGCCCACAAACCATCTGTAGGTTTAGCACTGACAATTTCTTTAATCACCCCAACTTCTGTTGCCAGTGCCCATACGTTTGATTTGGTTAAATCTGCGATTGGGCTAATGTCAACACCACCATCTCCATATTTAGTGTAAAATCCTACGCCGAAATCTTCTACTTTATTACCTGTCCCACAGACTAAACAGCCATTTACTTGTCCAATTGCATACAGGGTTGACATTCGCAGTCGAGCGCGTGTATTAGCCATTGCTAAATGATGTTCAGCGACATTATCTGGGAAATCTTTTTCAATCTGATCAAATGATTGCGTCAAATCAATATCGAATGAAGATATATTTTCGAAACGCGATTCGAGATCTTGAATATGGTTTTTGGCGCGTTCGTATTCATCATATGTTTGACGAATTGGCATGCTGACTAGGATTGTTTTCTTTCCAGTCATTGCACAAAGCGTGGAGGCTAGGCCAGAATCAACGCCACCAGAAATCCCGATAATAAAACCAGACAGCCCGGCTGTATCGCAATAATTGCTTAGCCAGGCTGTAATGTGTTCTGCAACTTTTTTTGTATCCAAAAGAAGTTTATTTTAGAATAAGATTGACAATTTAAACTGTAATGATTGCTGTGAAGCTTGATTTGAGAAATCAATATCAGCTCCAGTTCCATTATTTATTCCTGAAGTAAAAAGTGTTGTTTTTCCTTCATTCTTATCAAGGTGAAGACCTGTGAAACCATAGTAATATCCAATCTCAAGAGACAATCCAGTTGATCCAGAGAAATTCCATTCTGCTCCACCTGCAAGTCCAACTGCAGATTTGAAGAATAACATATCTCCTTTTGCGTCCATTTCTTCAAGAGTTGCTTGTGTGATTACAGCTTCACCAGGAACATTGTTCGCGTGATCAAATCCAGTATCATTAATCTTTTGCTTTAACAAGAAGCTATTACGAAGACCAAACTTTCCGTAATAACGGAAATAACCAATGAAATTCGTTCTGAAAATCAACATGGTTGGGATCGACAAGTACAATGGCTTTTGCTCACGTGTGCTCAATAAAAACAGATCCTTTGTTGTTGCATCAGCTGCATCATTTTTTTGAAAAATATCTTTGTCGTTATACCAGTAATAAATATTCTCATCCTGACTTGTCTTATACTTCAACTTTGCAAAATCAAACTCAAGTCCTGTAGTTAAACCAACATTTTCGTTAAATGCGAAGTTTAGATTCATTCCAATAGTGAAATCACCTCCAGCACCATCAGTATTTAAAAAATTAGTTCCCATCTTCTGAAAGCTAGGTCCATAGGCTAATACGATTCCTGCTTGAACCTTCTTTTCAGCTGCGTCCTGTGCAGATGCGCCAACGGACAGCCCAATTACAAATAGACTGAGTAGTATTCTTTTCATGTTTCTTTAGTTTTAATAGATGTTCAATACTCTCAAAATTCCTTTGTTTTGAGTACTTTTGATAAGTAAAATTAAGGATTAATAATGACTCTTAAAAGCATTTTTATAGTAGGAACGATTTTAACTGTCCTAGTGGCGTGTTCTAATGATCCTTTGGATGTGGACATATCTGAAACTAAAGTTGACATAAATTTCATTGATATGGATTCGGCTTTTGTTCATTCAGATTCGATTAACCTCATGAAACGATGCAGTGAGTATAAGAAGTCTATCAAGGATATTTATGAATATGAATTAGGGCATTGCATAGGGATTGGTCGGGTATCTGACAGTATTCTGTATGATACGTTAAGCGGATTCTTGGATCATCCTTATACAGCTCGTCTCGAGGCAAGAATTCACACCAAATTTTCAGATAAGACAGAGATTAGGGAGAATATCAGAAATGGATTCAAACATTTAAAGTTTCATTTTCCAACTGTCAAACAACCTAAAAATATTGTATTCCTCAACTCAGTATTTACGGGAAGTGCAATTTCTATGGAGGATGATATTGCCGTAGGATTAGAGCGCTATTTGGGCCCGGATGTTGATGTAATAAAGGAACTTCCACCAAATGAATTCTTTCAATGGATTAAAGAGGCAATGGATGCTCAATTCTTGGAACGTGATGTAATGGCTTCATGGATTATGACGAATGTAGTAGAGAATCCAAATGGAGGATCACTTGCTGAAAATATTGTTTATTGGGGCAAGATTATCTACTTCATTGAAGCGAGTTTTCCTGATCAGGAGGAGCATATAATCATTCGTTACTCTGATGAGGATTATAAGTGGGCTGTAGATAATGAATATTCCTATTGGGAGTATTTAGTTGCTCAAAATCTTCTTTTCAAACTCGATGAGCGAACAAAAATGAACATGCTAAAAGAAGGACCTTTTACACCGGGATTACCAGAGATTGGACCAGATCGACTTGGGCAGTTTCTCGGATGGAGAATGGTGCATCAATATATGGAGAATCACAGTGATCTTTCCTTGAGTGAATTGAATAACAAAGGTTATAACGATATTTTACAGGAATACGAAATAGAAGATTAAATGGGAGATAAGATCGTAAAAACATCAGAAATTGCTGTCACAGTTGGAATGAATGAGAACAACTTGCCAGTAAATATAAAATGGTCTGCTGAAGATGGTGAAGTAAAGAATGCACAGGCTAAGGCCATGTTGCTTTCTCTTTGGGATCCAGTTGCCAATAACACAATGAAAATTGATCTTTGGACGAATGAGATGTCTGTTGAAGAGATGAAACAGTTTTTCCATCAGACACTTTTAACGCTTTCAGAAACATTTGAGCGTGCTACTGGAGAACAAAAAATTTGCGAAGATTTGCGCGATTACTGTTATCACTTTGCTGATAAAATGCAAATCTTGCCTGAAGAAAAATAGTTCATGGCTTCCGGAAACTTACATAAGATGATCGCCA
>JBLHON010000062.1:0-14915 GCA_047621865.1 Crocinitomicaceae bacterium
TGAAAGAGGGATCCATTTTGATGTTTCAGGCATCGCAAGAACAAAAAGACAACCAGCCATTGTACTACCATAGATAACGAACATCGTACGGATTAATTCTGCTTTCAAGTTCTCAAAGCGAGCGGGAGACGATCTTATGCTTCTCGTATGAATATAGTAGGTGACGGATAAACTCACTGCCATAATAGTTAGCGGGAGCCAAAACTCTATGAATGGCTCTTTCCAACCATGTGGAGAAGACACCGGAAATTCACTGTAGAATCTACCCATTAAATAAGTCATCCCATAATAGAACAGAACAAGCGGGATTAGTGCAATTCCAATCTGTACAGGGTCTGTGTCATCATTGGCATTTCGCTTAGAATCGGTCAGCAACAACCCTATTAACAAGATCAAAACTTCCATTAACAAGGAGAACATGAGCACAAAAATTGACGCTTCCCATTTGAGAAATGCCGCAAATACAAGGCTGTAAATTCCTAAAATAATGTATGATCTCATTCCTTCAATATTGACAATCTATCCCATGTTACCTCCGACGATTTCTGGTCTTATCACTGAGTACTGGACTATACTGAACAACTGATTTCCCGATCTGTTTTGCAAGCGTTTCTGCAGATTCTACCGCTAAGTTTTTTGTGCCCATTTTATTCCATACAATTTTTCTTCTGTGCGTTTCATTTAGCAAGCAAATGTCAAATGTATCGTCAATAACTGTCGTTGCTCGATTGGATTGACTGTACATAGTTGTTCCAGTTCTACTTGGAAGTACACAGAGATAGGGCATTTTCTCTAAGGGGAACCATTTACCTCTTTTGATCCCGTAAACGGCAGTGTACTCGCGATAAAGGTTCTTTTCAAGGTCTATTTGACTTCCATAAGTACTCGAGCACAAAAAACCACCTGCGATAATAGCAAGGCCTCCAAATAATGGATTTTGGGTCATTCCAATGATTCCACCAATACTCGCAACAACTCCAAAGGCAAGAATGGGCCAGGCAAACGAGAAAGCAATCATGTTTGAGATCTTTTTTCCCATAGAGAATAGTTTACGCTAAATATAGCGAGCTACATTCAGAAGCAGCTTTTTTTTGTTTGGTAGCGAATGGTATACCTCGTGCCATTTACCTTTATGGTTGAATCATTTTTCCAAAGAGTTCCATCTTCAGGGTGCTTAATGAGCAATTCAGTTGGGTGAACCCAAACTACCTCCACATAGGTACTTTTATCAATTTTACATGAATCACTCTTACTGTAACTAAATACGTTCGCAGGAACATTATTAACCAAGGAGTAATCCTCCTCGACAATGGAAACATTGTAACTGTTCACAGAGACCAATCCATCTTTATAGAATACGATCGCTTTATCGTTTCGAGCAATGTTGGTGGAAACATTCAAGAGGGTATTCCTTCTGTCCTTGAAGCTACAACCCAGGAAGATAAATGCTATTAAGAGAATATATACTGCATTTTTCATTTCACTCTGAATCTTCTAGAATCGTTAATAATTTACTCCTCCCTGATCACGAGGGTTCGCACTCAATTCTTTTCGTTTTTTCTTCCGCCTTTTCTCTTCCTGTTGCTTTTCCAAGGCGAATTCAGCCTTATCAATCTTGACAAAGCTAAGAATCACTTTGTCTGACTTCATTTCGTATTGAACTTCGGAGGAATCAAAGATCCCTGAAAACAAGGTGTCTCCATTAGCATCATGGAGTGTCATGGAATTGGTCGCTCGAATATAAAATAAATATATAGACTCCTCTTCTCATCGTCAGAATTGGAAGGGTCGAATAACTCAGTGCAAATGTGCGATGGACCTCATCTTCCTCTGTCATTTCCCTACTTTTTTTCTTAGATAGACTTTGCATCTTGGATTGAACAAAACTGGTATCTCCACTATGGACAATTTTCCAATACCCATTCATATCTATTGGGAACTCTTGCGAAAGTACCCCATTGGAAGTAAGCAATAAAAGAATTAGAAACAGTTTACCGAGCATGATTTGTGGAGTGTATCATTGTTTATCCACTAGTAAAAGGTACGCAAAAGCAGACATTCTCCACTTCTTATTCTAAAGTCATTTTGGTTTGCACGCTGATAACGCTGATTCATATGATCAAACTGATCGAGATACTCAATGTTCTCCCTTTCTCATTCAATTGTAGCAACGAAGTATAATCCAATCATTTTTTATCTGCGTCATCAGCGTTCTCTGTTTTTTAGATGCAATGTCTATGGAGTAACGACGATAAATCATCTGATCATGACTAAGTCGTCTCATAAAACTTAGAGCGTTCAATTACCAAAAAAGTCTGAGCAGACATTCTAATACTTCACAAAAACATTCTTTGCTTCTGTAAAGAATCGAAGTGCTTCCCAGCCACCTTCCCTACCAACACCAGATGCCTTCATTCCACCAAATGGCGTTCGTAAATCGCGCACTAACCATGCATTGATCCACACGATTCCAGCATCGATTTCATTCGCAATACGATGAGCTCGCTTCAAGTTGGAAGTCCAAAGTGTTGCGCTTAAACCATATTCAGTGGAATTGGCCATTTTAAGCACTTCTTCCTCTGTGTCAAAGGGCATGATCGTTACTACAGGTCCAAAAATCTCTTCTTGATTGGTTCTACAGTCGTACGCCAACCCTTCAATTACTGTTGGTCGCAAATAATACCCCTGATCATAAGGAGGATCGAGAGTAACTTGTTCCCCACCTGTTAAGACAATTCCTCCCTCTTCTTTGGCCAGTTCAACATACGAAAGGACTTTCTCCATGTGAGGTTTTGAGACAACAGCACCTAATTTTGCAGCTGGGTTTTCAGGGTTCGAAACGATTGTTTTACTAACTCGCTCTACGAATTCCTTTTTAAAACGTTCATAGATTGGACGTTCGACAAAAATGCGCGAACCACAGAGGCAAATCTGTCCTTGATTGGCAAAGGATGAACGCAAAGTAGTGCTCAACATATCTTTGAAATCGCAATCAGCAAAAATGATATTTGGGTTTTTTCCGCCAAGTTCTAGTGACAGTTTTTTAAACATTGGAGCAGCAGTTCTAGCAATATATTGACCTGTCTGTGTTCCTCCCGTAAATGAAATAGCTTTAATCTTAGGATGTTTCACGATGGCGTCACCTGCACTTCCTCCTTCACCATGCAAAATATTGAGCACCCCTGGAGGCATACCCGCTTCTTGGGCTACTTTCCCTAAAAGGGATGCCGTGTAGGGCGTTACTTCTGAAGGTTTAGCAATCACACAATTTCCCGCAGCCAAAGCCGGGGCAATCTTCCATGAAAACAGATAGAGCGGTAAATTCCATGGGGAAATACATCCAACAATTCCAATAGGTTTACGCAGTGTGTAGTTTACACCAACACCCTCCATATTATGCGATTCTGATGCATAATGCAAGATTGCTGTCGCAAAAAAATGGAAATTTGAAACCGCTCTTGGAATATCCACGTGTGCAGCAAGCGAAAGTGGTTTGCCATTATCACGTGATTCTGCTGCAACAAATTCATCCATTCGTGCTTCAATTCCTTGAGCGAGACGCATGAGAACCTGACTTCGTTCATCAATGCTCATTCCAGACCAGATTGGAAAAGCTTTTTCAGATGCATCCACGGCATTCTGCACATCCTCAGTATTCGAGTTTGGAATCAAGCAATAGACCTTGCCCGTAGCTGGCTCGAAATTATCAATATAGTTTCCCGAGCTCGGCTCACAATAAACCCCATTGATAAAATTTTGCAGTTTTTCCATAGTTTCAATTTTTCATCAAGCCAACAGGCGTACAAGATCCTCAGAGAAGCGTACCATGTTCTTAATTTCTCCAGTTTTGGCAATTCTTAATGACTTAAAGATAAGGAGTGCATTTCCATTGCACTCAATATGATAGACTTCTTCCGCCTCTAGAAAACGAACTAAATCAGATGAAAACAGCTCTCTAATAAGAGCCTCATCAGGTCCTGTTAAACGGATTGATTTAGAGAAAACAGGGAATTCTGGAAAATCAATATCGTCTGAACCAGTCATGGACAATACCTTGTCAAAAAGCTTATCAAAAATTCCCTCTTGATCCAAAACGAATGCTGGGATCTCCTTAGATAAATGCACCAATTGTACGGTTGTTTTATATACTTCTTTTGAAAGCATGGCTCCCTCATCAAATATAATATCACTGATTTCCCAATCAACATCTGAATTCGCAAACTCTCCTGAAATCACGTTCTGCTTACTTTCCAATGGTCTCGATTGGAAGAAATCGAATTCTTCTAGTTCACTAGAATCCACCTGTTCCTCAGGAGTGAAGAGCCACTTATTTGTTGCTGCAATTTGCTTAATTCGTTGCTGGCGTGGAGATGTTTTTTGAAAATTCGGTAAGATTAGTGTCTTCAGTGCCAGTCTATGATTGGAAGAAGCCACGTGTTCATTCATTCCAAGAATTTGCACCTTTCCGCCAGTAAGTTTGTGCACGGCTCTAAATTCCATGAGTTTCTCTTGAAAGGTCAAATCAACCAGTCGTGTTTTTGAGAGGTCAACTTTTACGTTTGCTCCTGCCGGAATTTTATCCAAAATACTAATCAATCGAAGGAGTGTGAGAAAGTTGGCAACCCCTTTCACTCGCAGCGTGTATGTTCCATCATGATGCTGCTTAAGGTTCGTTCCCGAGCGGAAAACCATCTGTACAAACTGTGCAATTGAGAGGCGTGACATCAAAAGATGCGCAATTAATGTAATAGCAATTCCTCCCATAATTCCTGCGAGTGGATTTTGGTACAGTGTAATAATAATGGTTGCGAGCATGAAGATCATTTGCTCCAATCCCATTCTGTAGACCTCTTTGAAGGCACGTGGAGAGGCCAGTTTTGCTCCCGTAACAACCAGAACGGCAGCCAATGCCGCCACTGGGAATTTCTGAATTACTGGGGTTAATAAGACAACAAATAATAAAATAAACAAACCATGATACAAGTTGGACCATTTCGTTTTTGCATTGTTGTGAACGTTCACTGTACTTCTCACAATTACACTCAAAACAGGCAGTCCACCAACAAATCCGGATGCCATTGTCGCGATTCCAACTGCCGTTAAATCCTTGTTGAGATTCGTTTTACGTTTGTATGGATCGAGTTTATCAACTGCCTTTGCAGCAGCTAAAGTAATCACAGAAGAAATCAGGTTGATGGAAATCACGGCGAGCCAAAATGTGCCTGTAGTTGCCTTTGAAAAATCGGGAAACGCAAAGCCGTCCATCCAATTATTTGGAACGTCGATCAAATAGTCTTTTGGTGCTTCGAATACTTTTCCAAAAACGGCGATTTCGTTTGCCTCCAAGTAGCCATATAAAAAGACGATTGGAACTGCAATCGCGAGCACCCAAACTGGCGCAGGAATGAAGTGGAATACTTTATAGCTAATTCGAGCGTGAAAAATCAATAGGATAAGTCCAACCCCTGATATCAAGGCAATGTATGGATTGATCTCAGGAATCTTCTGAAAGATATCACCTATGATTTCAATCGTGTTTTCTCCATCTGAAGTTGTGCCCATGGCAACGTGCATCTGCTTGGCAAAAATGATGATTCCAATGGACGCAAGTACTCCTTGAATGACCGAGGATGGGAAAATTTCTGCAATCCTACCATAGCGGAGAACTCCAATGGCGACCTGCAAACCACCTGCAACAACAATTGCTGCTAAGACATATGGGAATCCACCCATTGCAGTTCCATCGTCGCTTAATGCTACTGCAGAAACAGCCACAACTGCAATCAATCCAGCTGCAGGGCCATTAATTGTTAGGTAAGCACTTCTGAAGAAGGTTGTAACAATTCCACCAATTACGGCAGTTATTAATCCAGAAATAGGAGGAAGCCCCATTCCCTTTGCGATGGCAAGAGATAAGGGTAAGGCCACCAAGGAAACACTGATTGCCGCAATGACATCATTCTTCCAGTGCTTTTTAAAACCCTTCCAACCTGTGAATGGTATATTATCTCTTATCCCCTTAGACATTTTTTACTTTCGGCTATTTCACGTGGCTAATATCGTAATTCCTTTCCTTTTACCGTTGCTGGAATTCCATCAATCATCCATTCTGGAGCTTCTTTGCCTTGAAGGTAGTGGTCAAAAAATTGACGCATTCGAATGCTTAGATCCATTCTATTTGCATTTCGCATTAGGTTATGTTGCTCGTCATTGTAGTTCAAAAGCCAAGCTGTTTTTCCCAATCTTTTCAGTCCAGTAAATAGCTCTATCCCCTGGTACCATGGAACTGCACCATCACCATCATTGTGCATTATCATCAATGGGGTTTGCACATTTGGAAGATGAAACTGTGGCGAATTCTCCACATACAATTCTGGTTTCTCCCAAATGGTATAGCCAATTCTACTTTGCGTTTTCTCGTATTGAAACTGTCGATTGTGCCCAGAACCCCAACGAATTCCGCCATAAGCAGAGAACATATTCGTAACAGGTGCCCCAGCCATTGCAGCTTTATAACGATTGGTCATTGTGACCAACTGTGCCGTTTGATATCCACCCCAAGATTGACCTTGAAGGGCCATTCGAGTTGAATCAACATTTGGATACAATTCTAAAATTCGATCTGTTCCACTCAAGATACAATCGTAAGCAGATTGACCTGGATGTCCTTCTTTGTAACGAATGTCTGGAATAAATACTAAGTAGCCAGCAGATGCATATTCAGTTGCATAGATGATTGAAGCTGTAGGCTTTGGAATGTAGTGCTGATGAAGTTTGTCCGAATAAAGTTCATAGAAATAGACCATTAATGGATATTCCTTTGTTGCGTCATAATTTTCTGGCTTGTACAGCAATCCTTCCAATTTTATTCCATCGTAACTCGTCCAGTCAACCAATTCAACATCCACCCAATTGTATAGATTCTGTTGAGGGTTTGTAATCGAGATTTTCTTGGTCGTTTTGAAATCATTATCAGCAAGGTGCAGATCAGGATATTCGACCGTGGTCATTTTTTTAAGGATGATTTGTGATTTATCTTTCGAACGTATTATGTTGCGCACATTAGCATCATAATAACTGGTTTCATTCAGATCAGTATGATTGCCATGGCTTGTGATCGCGTAAAAATGAATCCCTTTTGTTTTTCTGTCAAACCCTTGGACATAAACATTGTCAAAATCAACATAGACACTATCATGCGACCACTTTCTAGGACTGAGTTCAATGTTTTTTTCCGACCCGAGTTCGTTGGTTACAGAAGCAACATTTTTTGATGTGTAATCATACTCCCAAATATCCATTTCCGATTGAATGTACACTTTTTCCTCCCCTTCCTTCCAGCCAGTAATTCCAAAAGGATAGGGATCCATTGGCATTCCATTCACATCATCTTCCCAGAGGACATTGTCAATTTTGCAGGTGAGACATTCTTCCTTACCTGACAATAAATCGATCGACATATAGTTGTGTGCTTCTCCATCGTAATAGGCGAAATACTGACCAGTTGGGGACAAATCGCCACCATAAGTCACGCCTGCTTTGATCAATTTTCGCTCACCTGTTAGCAATGAAACCTGATAATAATCTTCAGGATAAGGGATCACCCAATTGTAAGTATGAGCATAACGTTCGTTACTCCTACCTAGCACAAACTCCCCACGTGGATCGTCATTCGTACTGACGCTTAACGTATCGTCCGAAAGTCGATTTGCAACACCTGAACTCATAGTATAGATGTACAATGATGTCTCTTTTTTATCTCTCTTGAGTTCTATCAATTGCTGTGGTTGAAGCCGTTTATCTTCATGGTGCCAGATATCCAATTTCACCTTTTCAGATGCGGTCAGTGTATCCTTTGGTTCTTCCTCTGGACGAATAGCTGCTCCAAAATAAAGGCGATCACCAGCCTTTGTGAATACAGGTGTATAGTTTACAGATGCAGCATCACCCTCTGGTAAAAATGATTGCCCTTCACTCGCTACAAGCGTTGTAAGTTGCATGCCAATATCATATGTTCTTACTGCGTAAACTTTTGTCTTCGCACTGTCACTTGAAGTTAAAAAAGCCATGTGTGATACCTGATCATTGAAGACCATATTTTGGATATCTGTGTACTTCTGATTTATCAACCAAACTTCCGATGTTGCCGTATTCAGGATGCTCATGTACATTGAGTCAAATTCATCCTTTTGGTGGATTGCATAGGCAATGAATTGAGCATTTTCGGACATCTCGAACGATTTTACGTCCTTGTATTGGTATTTCTTATCAGAAATTGGATTGTACACAGAAAGTGCTTTTCCGGTGGAAGTATACTCCCGCTCATTTTTTTTCTTTCGCCGTCTCTTTTTCCTTTTCTTATCAGTTCCAGCCGGCTTAGTTAGTTTATTATCAAAACTCAGAAAAGTCATCCAATCAGATTCGTCATTCACTTCAAATGATTGAATTTCACCGAACTTAAGGATTGAATCAGTAGCGAATATGTAAATTCCCAATGAATCTTTTGGCCATTTCTTCTTGTCAACTTTATCGAGGTCACACGTTCTGAGTGTATCATACCCTGGTGTAATTTTGAAAGCTAAATAGCCACTATTCCCAGAAAACTGTGCACTAATGCCACGTGGAATTGAGTCTAACTCGTCGTTTGCAATATCGTAGATATACAAATATCCATCCCCTTGATGTGGAGAAATTTCATAAGAAACGAATTTCCCATCATTCGAAATTTTGTGGTTTTTCAATGATTTCCAGTCATTATAGACTGTATGATCAATCGTCATTTTCTGTGCATTAACGCCAGAAGTGAGAAGAATAACCAGAAGGAAAAAGATGATTTTCATGTATGCTTTTTTAATCTGAAGGTCAAAGATAAAAGGAATCTGAGAACTCTTTGAATAGTGGCGTTGAGCAAAACCAATTCTCCTGATCGATCGTGCGCTTGTAAATGAATGAATCCAGTAAAACTAACGTATTGATTGCTGTCCTGAAGAAATTGAAAGTTCTTTCTTCTCGCTATCAAAAGTGATGTTGATACTCATTGAATTTCGAAACGTGGCAATTATCCCGTCGAATTGAACTTCACTATAACGAACTAGAAACTTCCCTCCAGCCGCGAGACTTTTTGGAATTGCTCCACCATCTCTGTAAAATTGAATTTCTCCGACTAGGGTACCCTCTCTAAAGCAAACAATTTTTGATGTAATTTCAGACTGAGCATCTTGTGTATAATGATAAACTTGAAATGATTCGATTGAGGTATGATTCTCTGCCATTCTATGTAGTTTTAAATTGCCGCAATGAATTTTTCAGTGCGAGGACAACAAAGTACAATAAAAAGTATGAAAACAGGTAGAAGAAGACCGAGTTTGCCCCTTTTTTAAACGAATAATTCAGATGCTATATGATCTGCCCGTAACCTACCTTCCTTCGTTAAAAACAAGGTGTTTTTATTCTGATTCATCCAGTCTGCTTCAACGAATTTCGAGACATCTTCCATGAATTGAGCGGGCAGTGGAATAATCTCGTTGAGGGAGATTAAATTCACGCCATACATTGTTCGAAGTCCTGTTAAAATGCGCTCATTAAACTGATTCTCTTTCGTTAACATTTCTGTTTCACTCACTGATGTCTCTTCAGCAATTGCTTTCATGTAGCGCTGATTATTGGAAACATTCCATCTTCTGGAAACACCATTAAATGAATGTGCAGAAGGTCCAACACCAAGGTACCATTCCCCTTTCCAATAATTCGAATTGTGTTTTGATTCGAACTCAGGTTTTGAGAAATTCGAAATTTCATATTGCTGATAACCACTCGCTTCAAGGATTTCCAAGAGCATCATAAATTGATCACTTTGAGTGTCCTCAGAAGCAGGAACAATTTTTCCTTTCCCAACCAGATTATGCAAAACTGTTTTCTCTTCAATCGTGAGGCAATAGGCTGAAATATGTGGAACATCCATGGAAATAATCGTTTGAATGTGATGTTGCCATTCATCTGGGCTAAGATCTGGCAGGCCGTACATTAAATCGACTGTTAAGTTTTCAAAACCATATTTTTTCGCCAATTCAACACAGTTTAGGGCCTCACCCACTGTATGGGCTCGATTCATCCATTCAAGATCTTCTGCCTTAAACGACTGTAATCCTATACTCAAACGATTTATTCCAGCATCTTTCCAAGCGAGCAAATTCTCGACAGTAATATCATCTGGATTCGCTTCTAGGCTAATCTCCACTTGATCGATTACTGCATAATTTGCATAGATTGTATCGAGCAGAGCAGTTATTTCTTCCAAGCTCAAAATACTTGGAGTTCCCCCACCAAAATAAATGGTTTCAATCGTCTTATTCGCCACATAATCTTGGCGCTGAGTCAATTCTATTAGGAGCTTAGAGATCATCTCTTCACGATAAGCGGAAAAGGTCGTGCTAAAATGAAAATCACAATAGGTGCATTGTTGCTTACAAAATGGAATATGAACATAAATCCCTGCCATCCCATAAAAGTAACTAATCGCACACGATCTCAAAGAAATGTTAAATCTCTGCTTCTCGGGTGGGTTGCTTGTACTTTTTTACTAAATTGTTCACATGGATTTTAATAAGCATAAACAATTATTGAATAAAGAGCTGGATCAGTTCAATTTGATATTGGGCGAAATTTTGCCACGTTACGTACTTCTGGTGCGTAAGGAAGATGCTACATCCGAGGAAATTAAAGAGCTTGGGGAGATCGAGCATTTTCTGATTGAAATCAACAGTAAGATAGCAGTGATCAAAAACCGTTTGGATCAAGATTTATTTGGCGAGACTATGCACATGTATTACAAATTGAAGCAAGAAGCCAAAAAAGGAGATCCTGCATCAAAAAAACGCCTCGACACGCTACGTGATTCTCTTCATGAGTCAATTAAAGGCGATACTTTCTTTAACTGGAATTAGAAAATAGATAATAGCTCAGGTCCTGGGATCATCAACCTTATCATAATATTCATTGCCTCGCTAGGTTCAGTTTATAAACAAGTACTTTCCTTCTCGTAAATCAATTTTTCCTGCTATGAGGCTACTACTGCTATTACTTCTTACATCGTCGTTTACTTTTGCTCAAAACACCTCCTTCCATTGGGCGAAGACGGTTGGTGGTAGTCAATATACGGATGAAGGGGCTGACGTAAACGTTGATAATCAAGGAAATATATATATAACGGGACGTTTTGAAGGTACTGTTGATCTCGACCCTGGTCCGAATGTTAAGTTGTTTACCGCATTGGGTAGCGAAGACATCTTTATTATTAAACTAGATGCGTGTGGAGATTTCATTTGGGCGAAGCAGCTTGGTGGCTCCTATGTTGGCACGCAGCTATCGGACAATTCATACTCATTAGAGGTCGATGATCAAGAGAACATTTATCTAGCAGGACATTTTCGTGGAACAATGGATGCCGATCCAGGTATTGGGGTCTATAATATGATCGGTAACAATTACTTAGATGGATTCTTGTTAAAACTAGATATTAATGGAGATCTAATTTGGGGGCACCCTTTTCAAAGCAGCTGGTTCTCTTGTGCCTATGAAATGGTGCGCGACGAGCTGGGAAGCATTTATGTTGTTGGCACCTATACAGATGTCGTTGATTTTGATCCGGGTCCCGGAGTCTACAATCAAACTTCATTGGGCAGTAGTGACATTTTCATTATGAAATTAACGGAAACTGGCCAGCTAGTTTGGGTGAATTCAATTGGTGGAGTTGGAACCGAATACGGCCGGTGTATAGGGCTCGACAATGCTGGAAATCTTTTTATTGGCGGAGAGTTTGATGATGCAGTAGATTTTGATCCAGGCGCGGGCAGCGAAATATTGACTCCTACGTTGGGTTATGATGCGTACATCGAAAAGTTTGACACTTCCGGCGGGTTTATATGGGTAAAGGCTTTTGGCGGACCACTTACCGACTCTCCTTGGGAGTTGGAAGTTGACCCGCAAGGAAATGTCGTCACTGCAGGTTATTATTGGGGCCCAACAGATTTTGATCCCGGACCTGGTCTGGAAATTCGGGATGGCTCGGACTATGAATACTTTATTCACAAACTTGACGCTGCCGGAAATTTAATGTGGGTAGTGACCGAAGGAGGTGGGTCCAATGATTATGCGTACGCTATGGACATGGATTCTACTGGGTCAACATATGTTTCTGGGTGTTTTCAAGGCACCGTAGATTTTGACCCTGCCTTGGCAACTTCACACCTCATAACTTCAACTAGTTCTAGCGCGGATGTTTTTATTCAGAAATTGGATTCAGCCGGAAACTTTGAATGGGTAGAAACATTTGGTGGTGATAATACCGATATTGCCTATGGCTTGAAGGTCAGCAAAAGTGGAGATATATTTACTACGGGAGATTTCTATAATACCGCAGATCTTAACCCAGGTTCAGGTGTATTTACCGCTGTGTCAAATGGAGGGAAAGATATGTTCATTCAAAAACTTAGTCAAGATTCGCTTCCAACCCTAGATGTTTCTGTTACCGAGATAGGTGGAATTTTAACTGCATCAAGTGGGAACTCATCCTATCAATGGATTTCCTGTGCCGATTCGAGTTTAATTATAGGGGCAACTCAGCAAGAATTTACTCCAACAGTTGCCGGAGATTATGCCGTAATTATTAACGCTGACTGTCTAGCTGACACTTCGCAATGTATAGGCAGTAGCGTTGGACTTGAAGAGGCTGGCGTTGAGCCTAGAATTTCTGTATATCCAATCCCCTTCGAGGCAAACATTAATGTTAAGTTGCCTTCATCGACCAATTGGCTTGAACTTCAACTAATCGATTTGACAGGGAAAATTATTCGAAGGCAACTCTTCAACGATGTAAGCTTGGTCAATTGGGAGTTAGCTGTACCAGACGGTGTATATGTATTGGAGATTTCGGGACAAGGAATTGCGAAAGTTCGTCGTAGAGTGAGCACAATACCATAAATCCCTTGCACATTCCATGGCTATTTTATACCACGATTCCATTCTCACATACTTCAAGACGATTAGAACTGATACTGGAATTAATCAATACTCTTCTAATTCACACTAATAATCTCGGGACGAGAAGGCAAATCTTGAGGAAAGCTGCATATTCCTGTACCCTCTCCATGGCATCAGTAATTAGGATCTTAGCATCCACCTCTTTCATGGGAAGGTCAAAAGAAATCGTCACTTTGCAAGACCCGTGCAAACTTTCAGAATTGATTTCATCCACTTCCTTGATCTGACCAACTTCTTTCTCAATTAGCCTTGTGATGTGATCATCTATCCATTCTGCTGAATTTCCCGGATAAAGCACAGTGACTTGAATTGCAAAGGAACTAATAGACACTCTTGGAGTTACTGGCCTTTCAGAACACGCGAGCAATTGAAAAATAAACATAACGGGCAGAATCATTGCAACCTTGCGAATCATAACTCAAAGATAGGGATAAATCACCTCAATATTTACCAAGAAGAAACCTAAAACCCGCCCTCCTTATCTTTGTTATTCCATCAAAAGTCGAGAATTCAGGTAAAACGAACTATGCGTTCATATGAGTGATGGGAACACTAATACTCGAACTGAATATTCGATCAGACAAAGGTTGATTGGAGGATTGCCATATACAACTATTGTCTGATTTCTCAGTAAATGAGTGCTTTACCTGACAGAGTTGCCGATTGTAGTTTACATGTCATGTATTCTTTTGAAAATGACGTTCATGGCACACTTTGACTTCATGAGAGGGATACAGCATGATATTTTCATAATGAACTCATCAAGAGGTGTGCTTATTCGTTAAAAGTTCATTCTTCTGGTTCTTTGGCTTGATATTCGCGGCTACGGTAAATAATACGTATAAACGAAAATGCACGCTGTGTAAGAATTATGCAAAAGGTATTTTTTTTCAAAAAATAGAGAGTATGAGTCAAGTTAAAGAAAACAACACGGTTAAAGTACATTACACTGGAAAATTGCCCGATGGACAGGTTTTTGACAGTTCTGAAGGGAAAGATCCGTTAGAATTTACTTTAGGGAAAGGACAAATAATCCCTGGTTTCGAAAAAGGGTTAATCGACATGAAATTAAATGAGAAGAAGACCATTACAATAGCTAAAGAGGAAGCATATGGTGAAATCAATGATAAATTAAAACAGGAGGTGAAACGAAGCGAACTTCCGTCTGACATGATCCCCGAAGTTGGTATGGGCTTAGTTTCAAAATCTCAGGATGGGCAAGAGAGTAATTTGCGCGTGATTGAAGTGAAAGAGGAAAGTATCATCATCGACGGAAATCATCCGTTAGCGGGAAAAGAACTCGTTTTTGATCTTGAAGTAGTAGCAATTAGCGAGTAGGTTATTACCTAAGAAGTTAACGTTTTTTTAAGTTACAAAAGGCCCTTGTTGAAATCATTCAGCAAGGGCTTGATTTTGCCTTCGAATAATTACAACAGCATGGGACGCGCCAATGCTTCTAGTCGCTGCTATCACTTGTTTAGTCTGAATAACCTATTTGAATTTCGTTGAGGGTGCGAATTTGAGCACACGAGATCACTAAGCCCAATGTGAATAGTAATTGTTTATCACTGTAGGAGTAGATAAGTTAGTCTCTGCACCAACATGTTCTGCTTCAGAATGGTTGGCAATTAAAAAACCCGCTCTCCTTTTCAGGAAAGCGGGTCTTGTTTACCTACTTAATATATTTCTTACAACTCAAACTTAATTCCTTGCGCTAATGGCAATGAATCTGTATAGTTGATTGTATTTGTCTGACGACGCATGTATACTTTCCAGGCATCAGATCCAGACTCACGTCCACCACCTGTTTCCTTTTCACCTCCAAACGCTCCACCAATCTCTGCTCCAGAAGTTCCAATATTCACATTGGCAATACC
>JBLHON010000063.1:0-14780 GCA_047621865.1 Crocinitomicaceae bacterium
AACGTTCCTATATCAACATTACAGTCACAACTTACTGGTGAGACACTAGCAACAGTTGCAGTACATGCCACATCATCTGAGAACACAACTGTAACCGTTAATGGAGTTCCATCTGCTGGAATACCACCAATACTAAAGTTGTACGTGAAAAGATTCACAAAAGGAGGATTGAAAGTCTGTGTATATGATCCTGATCCATTTGTAACTGTTACTGTAACAATTCCAGTTCCAGGGTTATCGTCGTATTCAAATGTTCCTGTTACAGTGAATACACTGCCAGCTTCACAACTTCCAATACTTGCGAATAAGTTTGTGATCAAACAAGGTGGACATACACCTATTCCCACAAAAATATCCACAATTTGTACGCATCCAAGGTTATCAGTAACTGTAACTGTATAGGTTCCAGTTGCCAAACCAGTAAGTGTGCTAATCCCCCCAGGAGTTTCAGTAAGAAGCATATTTCCCAAAGCATCTTCCCATACATACGTATATGGTGCTTGACCTCCTTGACCCAAAGCTGTTGCTTGTCCGTCAGCATCTCCTGGGCATGTTTCTATAACTGTTGTAGTAAGTGGTGGATCGCAACAAATCATATAGGCACTAGAGCTCGTTGTTGCATCATCAAGGCAACCAGTACTCGTCCAAGAGCCTGATTCACCATCTCCAGAAGTATTTATTGTTACAGATAAATCTGCACCAGGCGTACAAGCTGCAACTGTTAAGTCAAAACAAAAGGTCCAACCTAAACCAGTTCCTTGACAGTTATCTCCAAAGTTTGTAGTTGGATCACCATTTGGTGCTAGATCAAACGGGAATGCTTGACATCCGTCAAAATAGAATCCCATTCCCCAGTTAGTACCATTTGCGATTCCAATTCCTCCAGGATAAAATCCCCAGACTCCAGGACCCGGATCACACGTTGCTGCGGGCACTGCATTTGTTACCGCTCCTGTCCAACCTGCCCCGAAAGTCAATTGAACTCCGTGAAACCAGTTGGTATTCTCTTGTGACCATTCAGTAACTGTATAACAGAATGTCACTACTTGACCAGGTGTATAAGCTCCATTTACTGGCGCTGGTGAGGACGTCATTGAACTTTGACGCAAACAATCATCACAGTCAATGTCATTATCAACGGCCAACGTGAAATTATTATCAGTCGCAGTTGCGTTTCCTCCACTGACTTGAATATAATAGGTCGTTCCAATTACCATTTGAGTAGCAGTCAAAGTACCACTACCTCCACCATTGACATTCATACAGCCTCTCCCTGTCAAAGCACCACATGGACCTTCCCAAAGTCCAACTGAAGCATTTGGAAAACCACTGATATTAATATTAACAGTTGAACCTGTAGCAGTAAATGAATACCACGTATCTAAGGCAGGTGCAGGCATATCGCCTCCAACTCCAGAACATGCAGTTAGGTATGAATATGGATTTTCACCAGTTGCCCCAACTGTAGTTTGCCCTGGAAAAGTTGTTGCAGCTCCATTTTGCAACCCACCTGCACAAGCTCCAGGAGCGTTTAAGGATCCAAAGTCTATTGCTCCTGCACAGCCATCATTTGAAGGTTGGGCTAAAGCCAATTGTCCTACCATCACACAAACAAGTGCAACGGTTAAATTTCGAAGTGAATTTGACCAGATCATTGTTTGCTAGGTTTTAAGTTGATTTTCTCTTTTACCGATAATTTAGCGTTCGAATCTTGCGCCATAATGAGATGAGATCCTGAAATAGACCACACTGCATCTGAGAAAATAAAATCATTTGGTTGTGAACAGCTCGAATCTATGGTTGCAAGTTCTGTGCTGCCTAGTAATTCAATTACAGTACCATCGTTGAATGTTAATTCTCTTCGTTCCGAATACTTGTGTGAACCACAAAAATCCGCGGATGCGAATGCCTGATCAATTTGAATTTGAGTATAATCCACACCAAGTACCTTTACTTGATAGTAATTCTGTGAAAATGTAATGTATGAACAGAGAGTCATTACACTTAACGCAAGAAATTTTTTCATAAATAAGGAGATCTAATTTTACTTTTGGCTTCTAGTTTGGTAGCTTTTTATTGATTATTTGGTTGGTTTTTTCTTTTCAACACCCTCGACTTTAGGTTTTTCGATGATGCGCTCAGGACGTTGAAGTTGTTTCACATCCAATTTATTCTCTCTAACAGTTGTGATTGTTGTTACGTTTCCATTCGTCACGCGAGTCGTCGTGACGCCACTAACTGTCTGTTTCTCAGTTTTAACCTGCTGTGAATGGGATAAAAAGCTTCCAGAAATAGTCAGAATAACGAGTAAGAATCGCATAAATAGTTTTTAGTTTTCAAGCAATTGACGCCAATAGTTGCCAATAGTTGCCGAAAAATTAATGATAATTTAACAAACAGACTATTAATTGTTGAAATTTATCACATCTAGCCGTGCTCTAAAACGTTAAACTACTACTGTTTTAGGCGATTTTTTTTTGAAATAAAAAAGTGAAGCTCTAGAGAAATATCTGATTCAGAATAGGATAAAGCAATTGGTTCAATGTTGAATCCAATCAATACCTTTCTTCAACTGGTTTTGTGTTTGCGCTTCTTTGGAGTCAGCGTCCAACTCAATGTTGTAAATCCATCCAGCATTTTTTGGAAGACTCATTAGAATGGATTCTGTTCGACCACCAGATACAAGTCCGAATTTAGTTCCTCGATCATTGACCAAGTTAAACTCAACATATCTTCCACGACGAAGATTCATCCATTCAGCTTCAGATTCCGTGAACGATTTCGATCGACCTAACTCTGCCTGAGCCTTATAAATTGTGGGGAAGGCATCACCCAATGTGATACAGAAATCAGCGAGTGAATCTTTACTTAACTCATCAGACTCTGTCAAATGATCAAAGAAAACCCCTCCAATTCCACGCGTTTCTTCGCGATGTGGGATGTAGAAATAATCGTCTGCCCAATTCTTAAAACGGGGATAAAAATCGGGATTATATTTATCGCAAATTCGCTTTAATTCAAGGTGAAAGTCTTTTGCCTGATTGGGAACTATATAATGGGGTGTTAGGTCGATTCCCCCTCCATACCAATAAACGCCATTATCCATTTCGAAATAGCGCACATTCATGTGGATAATTGGTACATGTGGATTGGAAGGGTGCAAAACGATAGAAACCCCTGTCGCGAAAAATGAATCACCCGTAATTTCGGTGTTATTTCGCATCATTGGAGTTACATCTCCATAAACTTGAGAAAAGTTAACTCCCCCTTTTTCAATCAAGTTGCCATCTTGAAGGATTCGCGTTCTTCCTCCTCCTCCATCATCTCTTTTCCAGAGATCTTCTTTAAAAACTGCACCACCGTCCAACGTTTCAAGTTGTTTACAGATTCGATCCTGTAAATCCTGCATGGCTTCAGTGAAATTTTCTTTAGTCATCTCGCTCTACCTGACTGTCAAACAATTCATATTCATCTTGTTCAACAACAAAAATTTTCTTGTTCTCAAAACCACTATCTGGTGCTAATTGTTGCATATCGAATGCACTCATCATCAGAGCTGGTTTCTTTTTGTCTTGCAAGAAAAATTCAGCGCAAAAATAAGTAAGTACATCGTACCCTTGAACTGCCATTTTTGATAGGTCAGTTTTGTACCAAGTACGATGAGCCATATTTAAACGTACGACTCCATCTGTATAATAATTCAAAAAGTTTGGACTTGCATAATGAAAATTATACTTGTTCTTATAGATGTTATTTATACCGTCAAAACTATCCCATTCCTGCGTACCGTAGACGAACAAATTACTTGATCGCGATCCAGATTTACTCATACCATTCATGAACTTCATCGCAGTTCCTCGATCTGTTGTTGGTACCACATAAACAGTTTTACCTCCTTTTCCTGCTGAGACAGAGCCAACGCTACTTTCAGTTAAAATAGGTCTAACCCCATCAAATATTGCTGCATTGAATCGCTCCTTGAATGCTTCGTACATGAGGATGTCTGATTCTTTCGAGGGCTTTACAAGTATAATTCGATCCTTGCTATTGTGAATTAACATGTGATCAGCCAAACGCATCATCAGCACTTCTGGTGATGGAACTGCCTCGTATACCAATCGATTTTTTTCTAGTACATCTTCCGGTATAGCCACCGGGCAAACCATTCGAATTCGGTTTTGCTTACAGTATTCTGCCACGATACGTACATTATTCTCAAAAAATGGCCCAATCACAAGATCCATAGATTTGAACGTTGTATCAGCAAGAAAATCTAGAATTTTCGTAGAGTCATTGCCTGTATCGAGAATGATAATGTCAGCCACGAGTCCTTTGCGCTCCAAACTGTCAATTGCCAGTCGAGCACCCATATAAAACTTTGTTGCAGCTTCTGAAACACCCCGCGAATAATTTGGACCTCCATCTAAATGAAACGGCAACAGTAAAGCGATCTTGTACTTTTCCTTTACATCAAACTCTAAAGGACCTTCTCCATTTGGATCATAATCCAATGGAATTCCTCTAATTTCGACATGATCTATGCGTTCTGTTTTCACAGGAATAATAAGTACTTGACCTTCTTTGATTGCTGTAGATGTCAATTCATTTAGTTCCATGATGCGATCCACAGTTACCATGAACCGTTTAGAAACACTGTAAAGCGTTTCATGTGCCATTACAATATGACGAATTGTTGAATCACTAAAAGTGAAAGCAATTTGATGTGCTGAACCATCTTCATTTTCAACAGTGTCAGCTACAAAAGGATTTGGTGTGGTTGGCTCTTCTTTGATTACTACAGGTGGATCAACCCCTTCGTCTGGACAGCAGGTGATCTTAATCATTTGTCCTTTGTTCAATCCGTCCTTCAATTCAGGATTAAGAGCGACAAGGTCATCGATAGTCATATTAAACTGCTTGGACAAACCATAGAGTGTTTCTCCTTTCTTCACCTTATAAGGAACAGTTGGTATTTTCTCAATTGATTCTTGGGTAACAGGGATCAATACAGTCTGACCTTCCTTTAGCCCTTCTTTCAAAGAGGGATTTGCTCCAACGATTATCTCAACAGAGACACCAAAAATTCGCTGTAGCCCCCAGAGTGTGTTTCCAGCTTCAACTGTGTGAGAATAATATTTCTTTCCATCGCGATCCACTACAGGCGTTACTCCTGGTTGCGCGCTGGCAATCATTGGAAGTAAAGTCAAGAGGATGATTAGTAGTTTATTCATACTTCAAAATTACTCAAATGATTTTACAATACTTGTGCCATACTAATCATTACTCCCATTCAATTGTTGCTGGGGGTTTTGAACTGATATCATAGGTCACACGATTAATTCCTTTCACTTGATTGATTATCTTATTGGAAACCTTGGCCAAAAACTCGTAAGGCAAGTGACACCAATCTGCTGTCATTCCATCTGTAGAGCTCACTGCACGTAGCGCAACTGCGTTTTCGTATGTTCGCTCATCTCCCATTACACCTACTGATTGTATAGGTAGGAAAATCGCTCCAGCTTGCCAAACATCATCGTATAATCCGTCTTCTTTTAAAGAAGAAATAAAAATATGATCTACTTCCTGAAGAATAGCCACTTTCTCTGCTGTAACATCACCAAGAATTCGAATTCCTAGTCCTGGACCGGGGAAAGGATGACGACCCAAAATAGCAGGATCCATTCCCATAGATCGACCGATTCTACGTACCTCATCTTTAAATAATAATCTCAAGGGCTCAATCACTTTCAATTTCATGTAATCTGGCAGCCCACCTACATTATGATGAGATTTTATCGTGGCGCTTGGACCTCCAGAGACTGAAATTGACTCAATTACATCTGGGTAAATCGTTCCTTGACCTAGCCATTTTGCATTTTCAATCAATTTTGATTCAGCATCAAAAACATCTACAAAGACTTTTCCGATCGCTTTTCGTTTCTCCTCTGGATCTGTTAGACCTTTCAATTCAGCGTAAAATAGCTTGCTTGCATTTACACCTTTAACATTCAAGCCCATTCCTTTATAGGATTCGAGCACCTGAGGGAATTCATCTTTTCTGAGCAAGCCATTGTCTACAAAAATGCAACGAAGATTGTCACCTATCGCCTTATGCAAGAGAACTGCCGCAACTGATGAATCTACACCACCTGAAAGACCAAGTACTACTTTATCACTTCCGATTTCAGCCTTTAACTTTGCAACAGTTTCTTCTACGAAAGAATCTGGAGTCCAATCTTGCTTGCATCCACACACATCAGCAACAAAATTTTTGAGGAGGATCGTTCCTTCTAGAGAATGATATACCTCTGGATGAAATTGAATTCCAAAAGTAGTTTCGCCCTCAATGTGAAATCCAGCAACGCGAACATCTTTTGTGCTTGCAATTACTTTATAGTTATCGGGAATCGTGGCAATTGTATCTCCATGTGACATCCACACTTGCGAGCCAATTGACATTCCTTTTGTTAACACGTTTGTTGAATTTACATAGGATAAATTCGCACGTCCATATTCACGTGTTGATGATGGCATGACTTCTCCTCCATAGTTATGTGCCAAGTCTTGTGCACCAAAACAAACGCCAAGTAATGGGATTTTACCTTTAATGTTTGATAAATCGAGTTTTGGGGCAGATGCTTCGCGAACTGAAAACGGGCTTCCAGAAAGGATTACTCCTTTGGTATTGGCGTCCATTTCAGGACACTTGTTCCATGGATATATTTCACAATAAACGTTCAGTTCTCTCACTCTACGAGCAATCAACTGTGTGTACTGAGATCCAAAATCAAGAATAACTATTTTCTCATGCATCCGCAAAAATAAGATGTCTTATTCAAATGCTCATAAAATTTAACGGATATTTATTAACTGTTTTGTAAAATACCCGTAATTTCAGCATTTAGAAGATTAATGAGCGAGAGTTCAACCTCTAAATTGTGCTCTCAGAGAATAATCTGAGACAATTTGTCAGAAAAAGTCACCTTGGAATAATTTATGAGGAAGAAGGTTATTGATTATTGAATATTCATAGGAAGTTTAAGCTGGTGTTATTTGCTTATTTTTACTCCCGATTTTACAATTAAAATACTGTTTTGAGCATATTAAAGAAACTATTCGGAGATAAGTCTTCAAAAGATAGAAAGACATATCAACCATATATTGATGAATCAACTGCGTTTGATGATCGAACGAAGGCATTATCTGATGATGAATTGCGGGCAAAAACCGCTGCGTTTCGGAAAATAATAGCTGCCAATACGCAAGGTCTTGAGGACGAGTTGGCTCAATTGAAGGCAAAAGTTCTTGATTTATCTACACCAATTGCAGATAAAGAATCCATTTTTGAACGGATTGATAAACTGGAGTCAGAGATCGATGAGAAAATTGAGGAAAGCCTCGATTTGATTATGGCAGAAGCATTTGCTGTGGTTAAGGAAACTGCTAGAAGGTGGGCTGAAAACGGCCAGTTGGAAGTTACGGCAAACGATTTTGACAGAGAAATTGCTGCTTCAAAAGATGGAATTACAATTGATGGTGATAAAGCTATCTGGCATAATTCGTGGGACGCTGCAGGCATTCCAGTCTCATGGAACATGATACATTACGACGTTCAGTTGATGGGTGGTGCAGTATTGCACAGAGGTAACATTGCAGAGATGCAAACAGGGGAAGGAAAAACCTTAGTGGCTACGCTTCCTGTTTACTTGAATGCATTGGCTGGAAAAGGAGTACACTTAGTAACTGTCAACAATTATCTTGCAAAACGAGATTCTGAGTGGATGGGACCTATCTATCAGTTTCATGGATTATCCGTGGATTGTATCGATAAACACAAGCCTAATTCACCTGAACGTAAGAAAGCTTACAAGAGTGATATTATATTTGGAACGAATAATGAATTCGGTTTTGATTATCTGCGTGACAATATGGCAGCGAATCCAGATGATCTCGTTCAACAAAAACATCACTACGCAATTATTGATGAGGTCGATTCTGTATTGATTGATGATGCAAGAACACCTTTGATCATCTCTGGACCAACTCCTCAAGGTGACAAGCATGAGTTTGCTGAATTGAAACCACGTATTGAGACAATCGTAGCCGAACAAAAGAAATTCGTAACCGTTTGCTTAACAGATGCGAAAAAGCATTTGAAAGTACTTAATGGTGACGTTGAAGCTGGCCAAGATGCAAAGAAGATGCTCGAAGAGGGTGGAATTGCATTGTTGCGAGCGTTTCGTGGGTTGCCAAGAAACAAAGCATTGATTAAGTTCTTGTCTGAACCTGGAGTTAGAGCTCATTTGCAGAAGACAGAGAACTTCTACATGCAAGAGCAGGGTAAAAAAATGAAGGTGATCGATCGTGAACTTTTCTTCGTTATTGAGGAAAAACAAAATACGATTGAACTTACAGATAAAGGAATTGATTTAATTTCTGGAGACGAAGGAAGAGGTTTCTTTATCATGCCAGATATTGGTGCAGAGATCGCTGAATTACAAGGTCAAGATCTTGAAAAGGAAACTTTCCTAGAGAAGAAAGACGAACTTATCCGCGATTATAGTATAAAATCAGAACGAATCCACTCGATCAACCAATTGCTGAAAGCCTATTCTCTTTTTGAAAAAGAAATTGAATATGTGATCATGGACGGGAAGATTAAAATTGTCGATGAGCAAACTGGTCGAATCATGGAAGGACGTCGTTATTCTGATGGACTTCACCAAGCGATCGAGGCAAAAGAAAATGTAACAGTTGAGGCAGCTACACAGACGTATGCGTCAATTACCCTTCAGAATTATTTCCGAATGTATCACAAGCTTTCTGGAATGACAGGAACTGCGGAAACAGAGGCAAAAGAATTCTGGGACATTTATGAATTGGATGTTGTCGTAATTCCAACTAACAGACCAATCACACGAAAGGATCTGAATGATTTGGTCTTCAAAACAGCAAGAGAGAAATATACTGCAGTTATTGACGAAATTCAGCGATTGACGGATTTAAATCGACCAGTATTGGTTGGTACAACAACTGTTGAGATCTCTGAGTTGCTAAGTCGAATGCTGAAGATGAAAGGCATTGAACACGAAGTCTTGAATGCGAAATACCACCAACGTGAGGCTGAAATTGTAGCAGATGCAGGTAAACCAAAGGCTGTTACAATAGCAACCAACATGGCGGGCCGTGGAACAGATATTAAATTAGGGCCTGGAGTAGTAGAAGCTGGAGGATTAGCAATTGTAGGAACAGAGCGTCACGATTCACGTCGTGTTGACCGTCAGTTAAGAGGGCGATCTGGACGACAAGGTGATCCAGGTTCTTCTCAATTCTTTGTAGCTCTTGAAGATGGTTTGATGCGGAAATTTGGTTCTGAAAGAATCGCCAAGTTAATGGATCGCATGGGCTTGAAAGAGGGTGAGGTGATTACGCACAGTATGGTTTCTAAATCAATTGAGCGTGCACAAAAGAAAGTAGAGGAAAATAACTTCGGAATTCGTAAGCGTCTTCTTGAGTATGATGATGTAATGAATGCTCAACGTAAAGCGATTTACAAGAAGAGACGCAATGCATTGTTTGGAGATCGACTTGACATTGACATCGACAATACGTTCTATGATGTTGCAGAATCTGTTTCGGCAGGTAGAAATCGCAACAAGTATGATGAATTCGAAATGGATGTTCTTCGTACAATAGGGATTCAACCTCCTGTAGATGCTGCCGGTTTCGAATCGATTGAAGAAATTGACTTAGTCGAAAAAGTATACGATGCTATTCGTGTGAAATATGATCGAAAAAATGAGAAGATTGCTTTAAAGGCAATGCCTCAGATCAATCATGTGCACGAGACAATGGCTGACAAGTACAAGAACATTGTGTTCCCGTTAACAGATGGTCGACGAGAGATGCAATTGGTCGTTAACTTAGAAGAAGCATACGAGAGTAAAGGGTCTATCATCACGAAGAATTTCGAGAAGAACATTACGCTCGGCATGATCGATGATGAATGGAAAGAGCATTTACGTGAAATGGATGATCTTCGTTCGGCAGTGCACAATGCACAGTACGAGCAAAAAGATCCGTTATTGGTCTACAAATTGGAATCTTTCGAGGTCTTCAAACGTATGTTAGCACGCTTGAATGCTGAAACGATGGAGCTATTAATGAAAATGGACATTCCATCTGTAGAAGATATTCAAACGACAAATCAATCTGCAGATCGCGCCGATAATTACGCAAAAGGTCAAACAACTTCAGGATCAACACGAGATCAATTCTCTGGAAGTGATGGTAACCGTGAAGCAGTGCGTAATTCTGGCTCAGCAGCGACACGTCGCCCTGTTGAGAAACAACAACCAGTTACAGTTGAGAAAACGGCTGGTCGTAACGATCCATGTCCTTGTGGAAGTGGTAAAAAATATAAACAATGTCACGGAAAGTGATTATTTGTGAATAACTGAAAACACCGCTCATTGAGCGGTGTTTTTTTTTGCACAATTAACTGAATTATTCGACGAGGGCATTAATTTGATCGATGAGCATATATTGATATTCATTTCTGAATTTTCTGACAAAAACTGCCAAATAAGCCTATATCTTTGCAAGCAACTAATTGAAAATCTACCAAGCAATGATTAACCTAATAACAATCAAATCACTATTTATAGCATCGTGCTTAATCTTACTCCCTAATCTGATTTTTTCTCAGTCTGATGATCCCTGTGGAGCCCCTGCACTAACTGTTGGTGCTTCTTGTACCTTTTCAGTAGGAACAAATGCAACTGCAACTGCATCTGCTGGCGTACCAGCACCAGGTTGTGCGAATTACGCTGGAGGTGATGTTTGGTACACGATAACAGTACCCGCAAGTGGAGATATCACAGTTGATATGAACACAGGTGTAATTACTGATGCTGGAATGGCAATTTATTCTGGTCCCTGTGGAGCACTTTCCTTAATAGAATGTGATGATGATGATAGCCCGAATGGATTAATGTCAATGATTGCACTAACAGGACAAACCCCGGGTGTAACCTTATGGGTGCGCGTTTGGGAGTATGGAAATAATAACAATGGAACTTTTAGTATTTGTGCGACTGACCCTACTGGGGGTGGTGGAGGTGGACCAGCCAATGACGATCCCTGCAGTGCATCTCCCTTGGCTGTAAATGCCAGCTGTACATTTGAAGTTGGAACCAATGCAAGCGCTACGGCGTCTGCTGGAGTACCTGCTCCAGGATGCGCGAGTTACTCTGGAGGCGATGTTTGGTATACACTTACTGTACCCGCAAGTGGATCAGTTACTGTAGACATGAATACAGGAGTGATCACAGATGCTGGAATGGCAATATATTCTGGACCATGTGGAGCACTTTCCTTAATAGAATGTGATGATGATGATAGCCCGAACGGATTGATGTCGATGATTGCTCTAGTTGGTCAAACACCAGGAGCTACATTATGGATTAGAGTTTGGGAATATGGAAATAACAATAATGGAACTTTTAGCATTTGTGCATCTGACCCTGGTGGCGGAGGCGGTGGAGGTGCACCTGCCAATGATGATCCTTGTGCAGCAACGCCACTTGCAGTAGGAGCTACATGTTCATTCACAACATCAACGAATGCTGGTGCAACTGCTTCGGCTGGAGTTCCAGCGCCAGGATGCGCAAGTTACAGTGGCGGGGATGTATGGTTCACGGCTGTAATTCCTCCAAGTGGAACGCTTATACTAGATTCGGATGTTGGAGTTATTACTGATGGTGGAATGGCAGTATATTCTGGTACTTGTGCTAGTTTAACCTTGCTCGACTGTGACGATGATGGAAGCGCAAATGGTGCAATGTCAGAAATAACGATTAGTACAGAACCTGCTGGTTCGACAGTATTCATCCGATTCTGGGAATATGGTAATAATAATAATGGAACATTTGACATTTGTGCCTATGAAGGTACGGCAACGGGACCTTGCGGAAATCCAGCCAATCAAGATTATTGCTCTAACCCAGCAATACTAACACAGGGGGCAGGAACCTTCGCTTCAAATACTTCAGCCACCTACTCAGCTGATCAACCTGGAGGGATGACGTTCTGCGGATCCATCGAAAACAATTCATGGTACGAGTTTACGGCAACTGCTACAACTGAGGTATTTAACTTCACAAGTGTTACTGGCTGTACTTCTGGGATTCAAGCAGAAGTATTTGAGGTTACACATAATGCTAGTGGTTGCTGCACAGGATTAACCTCCGTGTCAAACTGCTGGAATCCTGCAACTGCAGCAGCTGGCACCGTAACGGCGACTCCATTGGTAATTGGTAATAACTACGTACTTATGGTTGATGGATATGGCGGTAATGTTTGTGATTTCACTGTTTCTGGTTGGACAGCAACAGGAATACTACCGGTAGAATTGTCCGAATTTTATGGAATGGCTGCAGCACGTGAAAATGTTCTTTCTTGGACAACTGCCTCTGAAGAAGATAATGAAGGGTTTGATATCCTTCGCTCTTGGGATGGTGTGAACTTTGAAATGATTGATCATTTGTTTGGTGCTGGGAATTCAACGGCTAATATAGACTATCAGTTCAAGGATGAAGATGTTAGAACAGGAATCGTATACTATCAGTTGAATCAATTAGATTTTAATGGCGATGGTACAAAAAGTAATATAATTGCTCTGAATAGAGAGCAAGAAGGTACAGGACTGCTCGCGGCTTGGCCAAATCCAGTTACGAATCAACTATTTGTAGAGCTCAATTCAAGGAGCCACGAATCGAAAGTTCAAATCTTGGACTCAAAAGGTAAAATACTTCGTACAATTAATGTAGAAACCTTGAATTATTCGCTACTCACAATTGACATTGCTGATCTTGTTAAAGGAGTTTACTTATTGCACTATACAAACGAAGACGGCACGAATTCAACAACCAAAATTATTAAACAATAGACTATGAAGACGCTAGCACTACTTATACTTTTAGTAACACCACTTGTCTCGTTTTCTCAAAACTTTGACAAGAACAAGGAGAAAGCATATTTTGCTGTAAATCATCAAGGAGGAACAGCATATATAACTACGGTAAAGTCCATGGATGGAGATTTTACGAAGGAAAACCTTGCAACTCTCGAAGGCATAATGTCCGAAAAGGATGGGATTTTTGAAATTACTCGAATCGAAAATGCTTACATCACTATCTCACATCTTTCTGAAATTGATAATGACACGTTGAAGGGATTTCTGTTAATGGTGAAATCTGATATTGAATTTGTAGAGATTGAAGAATACACTATTCAATAAATTGCCGTGACCCTGTGAGTTTTCTCGCAATCCTCTTCGGACAAAATAATTAATAGAACACTGCTTATTGAGCAGTGTTTTTTTTGCCCTAACTTTTTTAAGACGTCTTAGAATTCATTCAAAATGACTCACTGTGGTGCAGACATTGAATATCTATGATCGAGTGAATTGTGATTCAAGAAATCCTGTATCTTTGGGCTGTGAAAACAACAATTCAAAGCCTATCAATCGTCGGATTCGGGAATGTAGGTTCTCATTTGGCGGAAGAATTCAATCGTCAGGGAATCCAGGTTTCTCATATTTATACGCGCCGCGAAGAAATCGTTCGTGAATTAACTTCTGCATATCGTCCAACTTTGGTTGAAAACCTACGTGATTTACCAAAAGATCAACTGGTGATTCTATGTGTGCCTGATGCTATAATTGGAGAGCTCTTATTGGAAATCCCTGCAAATTGTCCAGTTGCCTATACTTCTGGATCAACAGAAATAGATTCACTGCCGAAACGCGATCGTCTTGGTGTGTTCTATCCACTTCAAACGTTCTCGCAAGGAGTTCCTGTTAATTTATTTGAAGTGCCATTCTTCATTGAGTCAAAAAATAGCGACTTTGCTTTAGCGTTATTTGACCTCGCTTGGAAAATTAGCCACAAGGTAACTTATGCGAGCTCAGAAGAACGCAAACACCTGCATTTGGCTGCAGTCTGGGTAAATAACTTCACCAATCACATGAACCACATTGCCCACAGCTATCTGGATTCAAAGGGACTGGATTATGATCATCTTAAACCCCTACTTTCTGAAACTGCAAAGAAACTGCAAACAGCCTCTGCTTATGATGCTCAAACAGGACCTGCACGTAGGAATGATTTATTGACAATTGAATCTCATTTAAGCGAATTAAGTGGTGATCAAAGGGAAATGTATCGACTAATATCTAAAAGCATTCAAGACACTTACTCAAATGATTAGTTATAAAGAAAAACTTTCGGCCATCACGACTTTCATCTTTGATGTTGATGGAGTACTAACGAATGGCGATGTACTGTTATTCGAGCAGGAATTCGTTCGTATTTTGAACTCGCGTGATGCTTATTCGATACAATACGCGGCAAAAAAAGGATATAACATTCTCATAATTACGGGCGGAAGTTCAGAAAGCTTGAAGGAACGACTACTCTCTGTAGGAGCAACTGAGGTGCGATTAAGCTCTCGAAATAAGTTGTCAGTATACAAGGAACTGAAGGAGAAATATTCCTTTACAGATGACCAAGCACTTTATATGGGTGACGACATTCCAGATTATGAAGTTCTGAAAGTGGTGGGCGTCTCTACCTGTCCACAAGATGCTGCTACAGAGATTAAACAGATTTCAGATTACCAATCGCCATATAATGGTGGGAGACATTGTGTTCGCGACGTGATCGAGCAAACCCTGCGCGTTCAGAAAAAATGGTTCACGGAAGGTGCCTTAGAATGGT
>JBLHON010000064.1:0-14765 GCA_047621865.1 Crocinitomicaceae bacterium
GATATGTTCTGTGCTCAACACCAACTGTTGGAGAAGCTTTCTTATCACCAGACACCATTAATGTGCGCTCGTAAAGGATCATATCTTTTTCATCGATCAAGTAACGAATTTTGAAAAATGTTTGAGCAGCTAAGTCTTCTTTCTTTTCTTTCACAAGTCCTTCTATGCTTCCGAAATCTTCCATAAATAATTGGAAGTTTGGACCAACATTAATTTCCCATTTGAAAGACTCATCATGAACAACTGCTGGATGAGTAGATGCTCCAATATTTGCCGTTTCATCTGGCAACGAAATTTTCGCCGGAATATCAAAATCCGATAGAATGAAATCTTGAAATTCATAGTAATCATCATCCACTACAATCTCATCTCCATCTGGATCGATCGGATCTTCATCACAGCTAGAGACAAAGAACATGGCTCCTACAAGAGAGAGAGCAAAAAGACTTTTTAATAGTAATGGCTTCAACATTCTATCTAATTTTATCGAAATTATCACAAATATACAAAAGCCATGGAAATAATGCCAAAGATTAGTTAGCTTATCCAAGTTCATAACTTCTTTTTATAGAACGTGAATCCGAGGAATTGGTACAGAATCTTCTTACTTCTGATTTAGTGTTGAATTTGGCCATTAGACTGACATCAACCAAGTCTCCAAATCAATTCTGCACTCGAGGCAAATTAGCTTGTATTCACGAGAAAAAGTAACTTTTATTTCGAGTGATATTTTACATCGTCTATTAAGTGAAAAATCGCTTAACGAATCATCACGCCAATCTCACCAATAAGTGGTATGTTTTTCATATTCGCTTCAGAGATTGACTCTGCCAGAAACACAAATTTCTTATCGTAGAGTTGATCATTGATCCAAAAGCTAATCCAATATTCATTCGAGAGTGCAAAAACTTCTTCCATAAGAGGTTCAATCTTAGCTGCTTCATTCGGCAATAATATTTCCAAACTATGTCGAAGCGTCGCCGTTTTTACTGTTTCACCTGAATTTGGGTTGTGCCCATATCCTTTGCAGGTCACAATGATTCCTTCCATGATGTCATCTCGAAGATTCAACAGGTAAGTGTAATAGATTTTTTCGCCGTTTTCATTGAGTTGTTGGACAACTGCCATTGCCACGTCCTCTACTTTAGGACCAAGAAGTTCTTCGCGCATTATTATTTCTTCGTTTGAGAGTTGATCAATTTTCCGAGCTCAATATATTTGAAAAAGCCCAGAGCATGCCCCACCTCATGTTTGTGTTTTTCAACGTAGTTTTTGTCTTTTTTATGCTCCTCTGGAATCTCATATTTAGGTTTTCGTTCCGAGCCAATTCGCACAATCAATAAATCTTCTGCGGGAATTGAGATCACATATTGTCCTTTTACACCTCTGTAATAATAGGCAGGATTTTCACCTCCAAAGTAGGTCCAAATATGAAGTCCATACTGTAGATTTTCAATTCCATACTCCGTTTTCAACTTTGCTGGACGAATCATTTCATTGTAGAACCATTCTGGAACTACTTGCTCATCTCCAACTTTTCCTTTATTGTGAAGAAGTAGGCCTAAACGCGCATAATCTCTCGAAGTAGCGTACATGCAACAAAATGCTTTCTCGTCTCCATCTTCCTTGTCTAAACTCCAATGTGCATCATCAGTTGCACCAATCTTATCCCAAATTTTTTCTTGGGCATATGCCGTTAAATCCTGTCCTGTTGCTTTTTCAACGATGAAGGCTAGTAACTGCGAGTTTCCACTTTGATACTTGAATATTTTCCCGGGTGGGGTGATTAACTTCTGCCCTGTAACGAGTTCACGAAGTTCCCATCCATAATATGATTCTGCGTTATCAGACAAAGGATTCTTGCCACTTTCTGTCCAATCTAATCCAGATGACATTGTGAGTAAATGTCGAATCGTTATTTTCTCCAATTCCCCGCCTTTAAACTCGGGCAAATATTCTGAAGCACTCTCATCAAGACTGCCAATTTTGCCATCTTCAATGGCTATTCCAATAAGCATTGCGACCACAGTTTTCGCCATGGAAAAAGAATTGCTAACAGTTCCCTGCGTATGATCATCCCAATATTCTTCATAGAGCAGAGAGTCTCCTCTAAACACCAAATATGCTTTCGTTTCGAGGTCTTCAATATAAGTCCTCATGTCCGTTGGAATCTTCGATTTATTGTAATCTTCGTGCTTTGATAATTCCGAGGTTCCCGTTGCCTTAAGTGTGGAATAGGGGAAAACATCTAAATCATAAATGGTTGGCCCCATCTTTCCTACCAGGTAGGTATTGGCAATGCCCTTGTAAATATAGAGTCTTCCAGAAAGCAAAATAAATGCGTTCACGGTTATAAATAATCCGATGAAGATGATTAGTAAATACTTGCCTATTTTTTTTAAGATTCGCTTCATAACCTATACATACTCGTAGCTGAACTGCTCTGAGAGTTTCTCTTTAAGCGTACTTACCACTTCACTCATAACGACTTTTCTCCCTAATTCGTACTCCATTGAAGTTACTTTTTTATCCTCAATACCACAAGGAATAATGTGTGAAAAATAAGACAAGTCTGAGTTGACGTTAAATCCAATTCCGTGCATGGTTACCCAGCGTGAACTTTTCACTCCTAAAGCGCATATTTTACGCGGGTTTTCTCCGTCAAAATCAACCCAAACACCCGTTAATCCTTCTACGCGACCTCCTTCAATTCCGTACTCGCGAATCGTCAGTATGACAGCCTCCTCAAGGTAACGTAGGTATTTGTGAATATCGGAGAAAAAGTGATCTAAATCAAAAATCGGGTAAGCAACTAGTTGCCCTGGACCATGATAGGTGATATCCCCTCCTCGATTGATCTCATAAAAAGTAGCGTCATGCTCATCTAACCCCACTGAATCAAGTAGAAGGTTTTCTTTATCTCCACTTTTCCCAAGCGTATAAACATGCGGATGCTGACAAAACAGCAAATAATTTTTTGTTTCTTCTGTTGATTCTCCTTTGCGAATTGCGATTTTCTGATCTACTGTTCCCCGGAAGAGTTTCTCTTGATAGTCCCACGCTTCTTTGTAATCTATCACACCCAAATCTTCAAATACGACTTTTGGAATCGCATTCGTTCGAACTTCTGGAATCTTAGATTGTTGGATCATTTACTTGGTAGAAAGACGCAGCACAATCGAGAAAGTGGCGTTATTTAAAATTTGAGAGTGAATCTTTCAAATAGTCAATTATTTCAATATCGATCGGGTCAACTTGTTTCATCTCTGCTAGATAGAGCGACGCCCAATCAACAATGTTTATGAAATAAAGTGAGCGCTCAATGCGAGATTCACCTTTTGCTAAGACAGTATGTATTTTGCTTGTCTTTTTCGAGATTGCTTCTCGGGTAATGTCCAAGCGCTTTTTATTTCTTCTATGAATGTCATCTGTTTGAAAGAAAACGGTTGCAAAACGCTCATCTCCTCCACCCCAGCCAACGAGTTCATTGTGATTCATTTCGGGTAGAGTATGATGCCAGTTCAACATTTTTCCATTCTCGTTAAATTGTTGACGCGCTCGAACTAAAACAGGCTCATAATCAGTGGTGCCATAGAATACACCTACATTTCCTTTCAAAAATGTCGCAAGTTCTGTCGCCCGCTCTTTGATCTCTGATTCATTCGAAACAATGAGTTGTCTCCCTTTTTCTATCTCTGTTAAACGATCTGCAGATGAAAGATTCAATTCGCTAAATATTTTTAACAACTGAACGATTGAAAATGCAAGTGCCGTTCTCGGGGGATTACCACCAGGAACTACGATTGCGTCAAATCCTCCTGCTTCACAAAGTTCCAACATTTTACCTCCAGAGCAAATCCCAATCAAACGAGCTCCTCGTTCAACGGCCGCTGACACACTGCTTAGCGTTTCTTCCGTATTTCCAGAATAAGAAGAACCAATCACCAGTGTGTTTTCTGAAACAAACCCAGGTATATTATAATCGTTTGTGAATGCAACGGGCACTTTCAACTCATCTTCTACCCATTTCGCTACCAACTTACCTCCAATTCCAGATCCACCCATACCACAGATCAAGATATTCTTAATCTCCTTGGTTGAAGGCGTAATTTTCACATTAGAAGCAATTTCCAATGCTTGAGTAATGTTATTCGGGAAGGCGGCTATTAAACTGTTCATGCTCATATCGGGAGTAAAGGTAAGGATTCGTTTTTCAATTCTTTCTATCGTTTCCCTATTGTTCGAATAAAAGACGAATAGGTTTCAAAAAAACGCAAGAGATCGCTTTTCGGTTGGGAGTTAATCGTAATTTTGATGAAAAATCACACGATGACGTCAAAAAAAGCAAGTGAAACATTATCGATTACCACAATCGTTGTACTTCCAAATGATACAAACACGTTAGGAAATCTTTTTGGCGGACAATTACTCGCTTGGATGGATGTCATTTCGAGTGTTGCCGCACATCGTCATTGCAAAAGAGTTGTGGTAACTGCTGCCGTGAATAATGTCTCGTTCAAACAGCCCATTAAGGAGGCTTCGATTGTAACACTAGAGGCAAAAGTATCACGTGCGTTTAGCTCTTCTATGGAGATTTTCATAGACGTCTTTGTTGAAGACCATGTAACCGGAGAACGCGTTAAATCGAATGAGGCAATCTATACTTTTGTGGCAGTTGATCAGAATGGTGGTCCCATCAATGTTCCTGAATTAATTCCAGAAACGGAGCTTGAAAAAGAACGTTACGAAGGAGCTTTGAGAAGAAAACAACTGAGTTTGATTTTAGCCGGAAAGATGAAGCCTACAGACGCTACAGAATTGAAGAAATTGTTTTTGGGGGAGTAGCCTTTGGGATTGTGCTCCTTCGCTGAAGCTAAGGCGAAGGCGCTTGGATTGTTGGATTGTTGGATTGTTGGATTGTTGGATTGTTGGATTGTTGGATTGTTGGATTGTCCGATACGAAAGATTGTCACTTCTCGATGCAACCCACTGCGTGTGCCACTCGAAGTGACGGTAATTACATCCTAAGCATTAAGATCTTTCACGATTTCAGTAGTATTCTGTTTCATCATACAATCGAAGTGACCCTTTGGACATTTTTCGTATCCAATTTTTGAACAGGGGCGGCATTTTAAATTTTGCACTTGATGGATACTATAACTCGTTGGAGTTTCAGGTCGATATGGGTACATTCCTAGTGCAGGAACTGTGTTCCCCCAAACGGATACAATAGGAAGGTCATAACAGCTCGCAATATGCATCATGCCTGTATCATTTGTGAGGACTTTTGCACTCTGTTTGAGCAAGCTTGCAGATCCTACAATTGAATGTATTCCACACGTATTATGGACATCTGACCGAGATGATTTTTCACGAATTTCTTCGCCAATTGCATGATCATTGGGTCCTCCAATTAAGACAACTGGCAATTCGATTCCTTCAATGACTTCAAGTAATTTTTCGAGTGGGAGCTGTTTTGTTTTAAATTTTGCGCCAATAACAACAGAACAATAATTTTTCCCTGCTAACCCATAGCCTTCAATTGCTACTTCCTCTGATTCTGGAATCGGGAACTCACACTTTTTATTATCAGGCTTCACCCCTAAGTGTGCGACGGCCTCAAAATAGCGATCCACAATATGGAGATTTGGCATGTCATTGCGCTTAAATTTTACGAGTTTCCATTTTTGCCAATGCAATTTAGGAAACTTTTTAGAGGGTCTTCGCAGCTTAAGTTTGAGCGACTTTGTTCGAATATTATTATGTAGATCTATGATCCAATCGTAGTTTTCTTTCTTTAGCTCGGGCAGAATTTCACTGATTGACTTGTTGATTGTATGCACCTTAATCACGTGTGGATTGTGTTCAATCACTTGCTTAAAAACGTCCTTTGTGAGGTAGTGAATTTCAACGTCCTTAAGTTGTGTATTTAAGCCGCGCAACACAGGAGTCGTTAAGACAATGTCACCAATAGAACTAAACCGTACAACTAAGATTTTCACGAGTCAAATATAAGGGTTAGATTGAAATGAGCGTATTTGTATATCGAATGGAATTCAGATTTAACGTATGAGGGTTACATGACCAAGTACTACTTTCGTTTCGGGATCATTGGAGAGTTTGTATTCTATCTTCCAGGTGTACGTGCCATCATCAGATTCGCAGGTTTCTCCCTCATACTCTTGATTTCCATCCCAACCTACTTTCACATCATTTGATTCAAAAATCACATCTCCCCAACGATTAAATAGAGTTAAACGATAACTATTAAACTCATAGTTCGAATTCATTCTGGGGATAAAAACCCCATCCTTTGGAGTAAACGTATTTGGATGATAATAACTAGTTTCAGCAGAATAGAGCAAGCCAAGAGCCAATAAAAAAATAATTCCAGAAAGTCGTCTCAGTTTTCGCATCTTAATAAAGAAGACCAAAAACTATTCAATTAGTTGCCATCTTATTCAGGCTAATAGCATTCTATAGATTAAGATAACCATGAATTCAAGATTATAAGGCCTTATAATCTTCGTAGACTGTTCTTAGATAGGCGTTACAATTATCCACTTCTCCTTTAAAGTCTTCATCACTGTACGAATTTTCGATCACTTGCTTTGTCATCATCTTATAGGTAAAGGCTCCCTTTGGAGAAACCCATCCATAGCCATCAATTATAGTATGCAAAGCAAATTCAGGGCTTTCAGGATTGAGTAAATCCTTACTCCATGGATAGCGTGATAAGTCACCTCCAAACTGATACATCAATGTTGCAGCAACATCAGTTTGAGATCCAAGCTTGTCTATCCGTTGTCCGCGGTATTCATCTTTCAAAGGCTCACCCCAAATTAAAATTGGAATTCGATAGAATGCACTGCTGTATGGGACTGGTGCAGATGGCGTTGAATGCCCATGATCAGCAATAAAGACGAATATGGTATTATCAAACCATTTTTGCTTCTTGCACTTTTTGATAAAGTCAGATAAACATCCATCCGCGTAAATCACAGAGTTCATGAATTGAGCTTCCTCGCCTTTCCAAGTTTGATTGGCCTTTTTCGGATGATCATAGGGCGAGTGTGTACTTCCAGTAAATGCACAATGCATGAATTTACCCTTCGTCTTATTTATTCGTTGGATCAATAAATCATATAGATCCTCATCAAAGTAATTCAACTTCCCACGATTCATTCCACTTGGAAAATCGTTTTCATCTATAACATCTTGGAAACCATGATCCATAAAATAGCTGCCAATATTACCATACTTCAAATCACCACTGAAGACATAATGCGAAGAATACCCCCAATCTTCAAAATCTTGATTCAACGCACGTAGTTTACGATGTTTCTCGGGTTGCAATGAAATCGAAATGCCTGGAAGTCCTGGATTACCACTGAAAATGCTTGAATTCCCGATTTCAGAAGTGCTACTTGTGGAATAAACGTTGGTGAAGAGCATTCCATCCTTTGCCATTGCATCAAACCCAGGGGTCGCGCCTTTCGTTTCACTTAAACATCCAATCGCTTCTGCTGACCAGCTTTCAAGAATGATAAAAACTACATTTGGTCGCTCCTCATTCAGAATTTTCGTGTCGTGTTCCTTTGGATAATCAAACCATTCTGTAACAGTCGCATTCGCTTCAGCAATATTGATCTTCGGCAAATACTTTTCTATATCACTGTCATTGTAGAGGATATAGCTATGGGCAAAATAATAGACAGAATTCACTGATAGGTCGTTGGCAACATGACTTTTTGAGTAGTAAGCAGAAGAGATATTAATTGGAATTTGCTGAAGTCCTCCTCTCATCATCACAAAAAATCCTCCCGCTACAACAGCCAGAGAAACAAGTGCAACTGGAATTCGAACCCACACCTTCATGGTTTGTTCAACTTCCTTCTTTTTGAATAACCAACGTAGCATTCTCCATCCAAAGACAATTTCTAAAAGCGCATAAATCGTGAACCAAACTGTCATGCTATAATCAGCCGTTCGAAATACCTCATCTGGATTTGAAAGGTGCATAAACACCCGAGAAGTCAATTTATGGTTCCATTCTGCATAGGCATTAATCTCTCCAGAGTGAACCAAAGCAAGGATTACGACTTCGGTAAAAAGCGTCCCAATGAACACTCTGCGCACCCATTTGCCATTGTAAACTAATTGAACTGCTAAGATGATTAATGGCAGAATTGATAGATAAGCAATTGTCGAAAGGTCTAATCGAAACGAGTAAATAAAGGTCAAAAACCAATCAGCCCAAGATACAGCTTCGAGTTTACCCCAATGTTCTATCGAAAATAACAGTCGTTCGAAATCGAATATTAAGATCCAGAACAGGATCATTTTCAGGGCTTGAAGCCCAGTATGTTTAAGCATTTTCACAGTTCAAAGTTACTGTTTATTCTATTCTTTTGATCCAAGGGAGGAATGATGATAAAAATCAATACTGTATTACCTTGAACTAGTATCTTTGTGTTAGAATGGGATCATTTAGAGAAATAATAGAATCAGATACGCCAACACTTGTTGACTTTCATGCTAGTTGGTGTGGACCGTGCAAGGTAATGTCACCAATAATTGATGAAGTGAAGAGCGAACTTGGTAAGTCAGTGAGGATTCTCAAAATTGATGTAGATAAGAATCAGGCACTTTCTTCTCAATTCAAGGTGAGGGGTGTACCCACGTTCATACTCTTTAAATCAGGCGAAATTTCATGGCGACAGAGTGGTGCAATGGAAAAATCTGTACTTATCTCACAGATTAAAAAAGCGATCATTTAAGGGTAAAATATCTGCGTTTAACGGTTTAGTACATACTTTGCTTGCGCCCACATCATTGGGATGCAGACTTCTCAGTGCAGTCAAATTCATTATTTGCGAACCAAACTTGCATTAGTAGGTATAAAAATCTACTTTTGCCCCCTCAAAAACTATAACTATTCTATTATGGAGCAAAATTTAATTTACATTCTTCCAATCTTCGGAATTATTGGATTGATATATATGTTATTTCTTTCTTCGTGGGTTAAGAAACAACCTGCAGGAAGTGAAAAAATGCGCAAAATTGCTGGATATATCTCAGATGGAGCCTTAGCATTTTTGAAAGCAGAATACAGAATGCTAGCGATTTTCGTAGTCATTGCTGGGTCGATATTAGGCGTTCTTTCAGCAACAGAACAAATTCCAGCTGGGATGTTTATTGTTGTAGCCTTTGTAATTGGCGCCGTTTTCTCAGCAGTAGCAGGGAACATTGGAATGCGAATCGCAACTAAGGCAAACGTAAGAACAGCAGAAGCTGCCAAAACAAGTCTACCTCAAGCAATGAAAGTTGCCTTTAGAGGTGGTACAGTAATGGGACTAGGTGTAGCTGGTTTAGCCGTGTTTGGACTTTCTTCAATTTTCATCTTCCTTATCTTCAATGCTGGTGGCATTGGTGAGATGGATGGACATTCAATGAGTGTTGTTCTTGAAACATTGGCTGGTTTCTCATTAGGAGCTGAGTGTATTGCACTTTTCGCCAGAGTTGGTGGTGGAATTTATACGAAGGCTGCAGATGTTGGAGCTGATCTTGTAGGTAAAGTTGAAGCTGGAATTCCAGAAGATGATCCACGTAACCCAGCAACGATTGCTGATAACGTTGGAGATAATGTTGGAGATGTTGCCGGAATGGGAGCCGATTTATTTGGATCCTATGTAGCAACTATGTTGGCTGCAATGGTATTGGGGAATTACTTAATCCTTCAAGACGTTGGTAACTTTGCTGATAAATTCAATGGAATGGGACCAATCTTGATGCCAGTGTTTATTGCTGGAACAGGAATTCTCTTCTCTATCTTAGGAACACTCGTTATTCGAATTAAAAGTAATGACGCCAAGGAAAAGCAAGTGCAAGGAGCTTTCAACTTAGGAAACTGGGGGTCACTTGCGATTACTGGGGTTGCCGCTTTCTTTATTATTAAGTGGATGCTTCCTGAGACAATGCAAATGAAATTTTTCGGAGTTGAGGCAATGCAGACGATTGGATACATGAGAGTATTTTATGCTGTATTGATTGGATTGGCTGTTGGAGGATTGATCTCTATGTTAACTGAGTATTACACAGCAATGGGTAAGAAACCAGTTATGAGTATCATTCAAAATTCATCTACTGGAGCTGCAACAAACATTATTGCTGGATTATCATTAGGTATGATGTCGACAGCAGCACCAATTATCCTTTTCGCTGGTGCGATTTGGGGAGCTTATGAGTGTGCCGGATTCTATGGAGTAGCAATTGGAGCATCAGCAATGATGGCAACAACAGCTCTTCAATTGGCAATTGATGCTTTCGGACCTATTGCAGATAATGCAGGAGGAATCGCTGAGATGTCTGAGCTTGATCCAGAGGTTAGACAGAGAACAGATGTATTGGATGCAGTTGGTAACACAACAGCTGCAGTAGGTAAAGGATTTGCAATTGCATCTGCTGCCTTAACTGCACTTGCATTATTTGCTGCCTATGTAACGTTTACTGAAATTGACGGAATTAACATCTTTAAAGCGAAAGTTCTTGCTGCCTTGTTCCTTGGAGCAATGATTCCTGTTGTATTCTCTGCCTTGGCGATGAGTTCAGTTGGTAAAGCTGCAATGGCAATGGTGAAAGAAGTTCGTCGTCAGTTCAAGGAGATCCCTGGAATTATGGAGGGTGAAGCTGAACCAGAATACGATAAATGTGTTGACATCTCCACAAAAGCAGCATTGAGAGAAATGATGCTTCCAGGAATTATCACAATTGTTTCTCCAGTTATTGTTGGATTTACAATGGGAGCTGAAGCACTTGGAGCTTATATGGCTGGTGTAACTGTTTCTGGTGTTCTTTGGGCAATCTTCCAAAACAATGCTGGTGGTGCATGGGATAACGCTAAGAAATCTTTCGAGGCAGGAGTTATGATTGATGGAGAAATGACACACAAAGGTTCTGATGCGCATACAGCAGCAGTAACTGGAGATACAGTTGGTGATCCATTCAAAGATACTTCTGGTCCTTCAATGAACATCCTTATCAAATTGACTTGTCTTATTGGTTTGGTGATCGCTCCTATGTTAGGAAATGGTCTTGGATCTGAACCTACAGTTACTGCAGGTGGAGCGCAGACTGAATGCTGTGCTTCACAAGAGAAGTGCGATGGACATAAAAAATGCGACGGGAAAACTGCTTGCAAAGGAGATGAGAAATGTTCGAAAGGACAAACTTGTGACATGTCAAAGTGTTCTGAAATGACACTGGAAGAGTGCAAAGAAATGTGCACTAAAAAAGGTTGTTCTGAAACTGAGATGGCAGCTTGTTTAGCTCATTATGGTGAGGATGGAAAATTCGCAGCATGCGAAGGACCATGCTGCAATCCAGCAGAAGTTTGCTGTAAAGGAAAAGAAAATTCAGGAAAATGTGACGCTACTTGTAAAAAGTAATCTTCACAAAAAAATAGTGGAAAAGGCTTCTCGATCGGGAAGCCTTTTTTTGGTTTAGGTAAGTGGTCTATCCAAAAAGTAGTATATTGTCATTTAAACAATTAGGCTGGTATGACAGAAAAGAATACCATAAGCAGATACGTATTCAGAGGCGTTCTTATTGGATTGCTCTTTCCCGTTCTGGCCATGATTATCTGCTGGTTTGTTCTCACTCCTGAAGGATCCTCTTACTCGCTCATGGACCTCCATGAATCGTTCCCCCTTTTATGGATTATTGACAGTGCTCCTATTGTTCTTGGAGTAATTTCCTATGTTGTAGGAAGTCACGTGCGAAATTCTGATCAGAATTTCAATAAGCAGATTGAGGAGATAAATTACAACCTGCAACTAAAAAACGACCAACTTGAAGAACTCGTTACAGAGAAGGAAGTCCTCTTAAAGGAAGTACATCATCGCGTAAAGAACAACCTCCAAATCATCACCAGTTTATTGAGCCTGCAAGCGAGTTTTATGGACAGTGAACGCATTAAAGCACTCTTTCGCTATAGCCAGTATAGGATTAATTCCATGGCAATGATTCACGAAATGCTCTACCGTTCAGACGATATTTCTCGCATCGATTTTGGAGAGTACGCAGACAAACTAATCTCTGGAATCATTAGTTCAATGAAGGGATCACAACACTATGTTACCTCGAAAATTGATGTGCCCTATCAGCTAAATATTGATACAGCCATACCATTAGGTCTCCTGATCAATGAGATTGTTACAAATTCCTTGAAATATGGAATTCGTGGCGATAATCCTGGTACAATTATCTTGAAGATTAAGAAACAGCAGCATTCAGATTACCGAATGATTATCAGTGATGATGGCGTTGGGTTTTCAAGTGACATAAATTTCAGAGATTCAACAACACTAGGGTTGATGCTCATTCATAAACTCTCCATTCAATTGCAAGGGAGCATTGAGAAAGATAACAGCAAAAAAGGAACAGAATACATTATCAACTTTCAAGAAATAACTCAAATTTCATAACCATCATGGCGATAGAGAAGATAGTAGTTGTAGAAGATGATATGATCATACAAATGTTCATTGCACGTGTGCTGCAAACTGCTGGCTTTAAAGTAGTGGGTGAAGCACGGAAATGCAGCCAAGTATTGATTATCGTGGAGGAAACTAAACCCGATCTTATCCTGATGGACATTGGGCTTTCGGGAGATAAAGATGGGATCGAAACTGCAGAAATCTTGATGGAAAAATTTGACATCCCCATCATATTTATCACGGGTAATTCGGACGCGTATACCTTAAACCGAGCAAAGAAAGTAAATCCTGTAGGAATAATTTTTAAGCCCATAGATGAAAATCAATTGCGCGAAAGAATCATAAATTTTAGAGACGAACGCGCCTAGGAATCAATCGGATTTTTACTTTTATTGAACGTTAGCATCATCTCTATGGAAACAGAAACGTCTAAACTCCCTCAACTCAGCCCTGAAGAAATTCGCGTGCTTGGAGCATTGATAGAAAAAAGCAAAACAACACCTGACTATTATCCCTTGACTTTAAACGGATTAGTGACGGCTTGCAATCAGAAATCTTCTCGTAGCCCTGTCGTGAATTATGATAATGATACAGTCATCTCAACCTTGGATACATTGCGCAAAAAAGAGTTGTCAGCAAAGGTCATTGGAGATGGAAGAGCCCTAAAATATAGAAATACACTTGCCGTAAAGTACCCTTTGGATCCAGCAGAAACAGCTGTTCTTAGTTTGTTGTTCTTGAGAGGACCATTAACGGCAGGAGAAATCAATTCAAATTCGGGAAGATTGCATGACTTTGAGGGCCTCAACGAAGTCCAAACTACGTTGCAACAATTAATGGAATATGAACCTCCATTTGTGCATCATCTTGAAAAAGTTACTGGGCAAAAAGAAGGAAGATACTGTCACTTATTTGCAGAAATCCCCGATGTTGAAGAATTGAAACAGAACGAGTTGGAAGTTTCTGGAACGAAGACGAATCAGCTAGAAGATCGATTGGAACTGGTTGAACGTCAGCTATCTGAACTTCAAATTGCTTTCGATAATTTAATGAAAGAACTTTCTTAACTACATTCCATGAAAACAACAATTGAAATCAGCAATTACCCATTATCCTCAGACTTTGAACCAATCATCCTCGATTTCATTGAGCGCTGTCAAAAATCCAATTTAACGGTAAAAGTGAACGCAACGAGTACACATATTCAAGGTGATTATGATGCTGTAATGAACCTCCTTCAAAAGGAAATTAAAGCCTCATTTGAACGTTATGGGAAGATGATTTTCGTCGTAAAAATTCTCAAAGGCGAATTGGATCTGAATTTTTCAATGTAAAGGCCAGAAATAGCTTAGATCCGCCCTTTTAATTGTTAATATTCTGACTATCTACCCCTTAATGTTTATTTCTGGACATTAAACAAACAACATGTTTAATCCGTCACATTAACTCCTCCTTGCCAGTGATTGTCAGTACATTGCGTGACTATTTCACTCGATTATGAAAACACTACTACTGGTCACTGTTCAACTACTGTTGTTTGTTGGAGCCTCTTTCGGACAATTATTACCCGAAAATTCTACAGAAATTGTATCGAAACGCGACGCAAATTCAAAAACCTATCAGAAAGCTGATGGGACACTTGAGACGATCATTTCCGCAGGACAGATTCACTATCAATCCAATGGAGAATGGGTTCCGTTCAACACGGAAATCGTTTCATCGAATTCAGGAACCTTTGCTTTCGAAAGTAGAGAAAACACATTGCAATCTTTCTTTCCTGCTCAAGCATCAACGGGATCATCTATAGCACTTCGTTTTGATGAGTACGAAATCTCGATTGGTACTTCGAAAAAATTTGTAACGGCAATGAACAATGATGCCTATCCAACTGAAATTGGTCATCTAAGTGGAAACATCCCTGCTTTAATCAAAGACAATTCTGTCACCTACAACTCTAAGTATCAAGGTATGTCAGATGAATACCTTGTTGAGAATGGGATGTTAAAGAACAACTTTATCATTGATAAGGCACCCAGTTTTATGGCAGGACTAACGCAAGATTATTTCGGATTGCAAGAAGAACTCACACTTCCTGATGGCTGGATAATTGTGCCAATGGAACCTACAATGGAATCGATCATTTCAACGAGCTTGAAAATTCTTGATGACAAGGGTGAGCACATTTTAACGATCCCTGCTCCATTTATTTATGAGAAGGAAAATACGTCAAATGACGGAAGTGCTCCAATTATTGGAAAATACATGCTT
>JBLHON010000065.1:0-14249 GCA_047621865.1 Crocinitomicaceae bacterium
ATGCATCAGACCTTAAGCGTGGTGATTATATCACTCAAGAATGGCTTGCATTTATTCGAGGACTTTCTACAGATCTCTCACCAGAAACAATGGCTCAAATTGATGAGCACCTGAATTTGAGCATGAGTGCCAACAGACTCATTAAATCTGAATGGTACCAATTGGGAATCAAGGCTGGCTACAAAGCCATTCGCCCATTCATGGAAGAACATCTTGCTCTTGTAGGTCGGCGTTGGTTAATTGAGGGCGTATATCAAGAATTACATGATTCAAAAGACAAAGAAGATCTTGTCTGGGCGAAGGATGTATTTGAACGCGTGAAAGGCAATTATCACTTTGTCGCTCGATCCACAGTAGAGGAAATACTTTACAATTAGGAAACGCTGGCGCGTTTAGACACGGCGGAAGAACGCCTCTAGATTTTTCGATTGTTAGACACGCCTTTCGACTTTGGATTAGATTAATTGAGAAATAATCGTCTATTTTTCACTAAATTACAATCGAGCAACATCTATTAAATTTTCTGAAACACGATAATTTGAATCGAACCCTCGGATAATCGGACGTTCGGACAATCGTCTGTTTTTTGACGAAATTACAATCGAGCAACATCTATTAAATTTTCTGAAATGCGATAATTAGAATCGAACTTCGGACAATCGTTTATTATTGACGAATTCATAATCGAGAACATCAACTAAATTTTCTGAAATACGACAATTAGAATCGAACTCTCGGACAATCGAACAATCAAATAATCGCCTTCCTCTTCTTTTAATTTAACGTCGCAATTTTCTCCTCCAGAATAGCAATCTTGCTAAGAGCATCAGATTCTTTCTTGCGTTCAATATTCACCACCTGCTCAGGTGCGCTCCCAACAAATTTCTCATTCTGTAATTTGCGCTGAACCCCTGTTAGAAAGCTTTTCGTGTAATCAAGTTCTGTATTTAATTTCTCGATCTCAGCTCCTACATCAATTGAATCACCAAACGGCACGAAATATTCGTTTTGCTCAACAATAAAAGTATTTGAATTGTCAATATTCGTATCAGTATACTCCAATTGGGAGAGATTTCCCATTTTCACGATTACCGAATCAAATGCTGTGTCCAAGGCTTTATTTTTCTTAATGAAAAGATCCATTCTTACCTTGTTCGCAATGTTATTATCCTTGCGGATATTTCGAATATTCGACACAACTTCCGTCGCATATTTAAATTGCTCAAGTACTTTTTCGTTCACCTCCTTACACTCAGGCCAAGTTCCAATAATTATATCGTCACCATCAGCTCGCTCGCGAATTAAGTGCCAAAGTTCTTCTGCCACAAATGGCGCGAATGGCTGTACCACTTTTAAGAGATTCTCAAAGAAGTCTTTTGTTGCTTCAATTGTCTTCTTGTCGATTGGGTGCTGATATCCTGGCTTGATCATCTCCAAATACCATGAGCAGAAATCATCCCATACCAATTTGTAAACAGCCATTAACGCCTCTGAAATCTTGAACTTATCAAAGAGTTCGTTAATGTGCTTTAGTTCTTGATTAAAGCGCGATTCGAACCATTCAATTGCTCGAATAGATGATTCTGGTTGCGGAAGATCTTCCTGCACTGTCCATGAATCAATCAAACGGAATGCGTTCCAAAGTTTATTGCTAAAATTCCTTCCTTGCTCACATTGTGAACTGTCAAAAGGCAAATCATTTCCAGCAGGAGAAGAGATCAAAACTCCTATTCTCACGCCATCTGCACCATATTTATTGATCAAATCAATTGGATCAGGAGAATTCCCGAGCTGTTTAGACATTTTTCGTCCCAGCTTATCACGCACAATTCCTGTATAGTACACGTTCTTAAACGGAATCTCATTCATGTACTCATTTCCAGCAATGATCATTCGGGCAACCCAGAAAAACATTATTTCTGGAGCAGTTACAATATCATTTGTAGGATAGTAATAATTTATCTCGTCATTATTAGGATCTGTTAATCCATTAAAAACAGAAATTGGCCACAACCAACTCGAGAACCATGTATCTAGTACATCTTCATCTCGACGTAAGCTATCAGCACTCATTTCTTTTCCTGCTTTCTCTGAAGCCATTTGAACAGCATCCTCGATCGTTTTAGCAACAACATAATCTTCTGCTCCACTTCCGTAATACCATGCTGGAATCTGATGTCCCCACCATAACTGACGAGAAATGCACCAATCTTTGATGTTTTCCATCCAATGGCGATAGGTATTCTTGAACTTTTCTGGATAAAAATTAATCTCTCCATTCATTACTTGCTCTAACGCAGGACCTGCAAAGCCTTTCATCTCAACAAACCATTGCAAGGACAGTTTTGGCTCAATCGCGGCATTCGTGCGCTCAGAAAAACCTATCTTATTAATGTGATCTTCTGTCTTAACCAAATATCCTTTGTCGTAAAGTTCTTTTTCAATTGCCTTTCTCACTTCAAAGCGATCTTGACCATCATAATGCAAACCATGTGCATTCAACGAACCATTATCGTTTAGAATATCAATTGTTTCAAGCTTATGCTTTTTACCGAGATCATTATCGTTTATATCGTGTGCAGGAGTTACTTTCAAGCATCCCGTTCCAAACTCCATGTCTACATAATCATCTTGAATGATTGGAATTGTACGATTTGCAATTGGCACAATAGCCTCCTTTCCATGCAGATGTTTAAAGCGTGGATCATTAGGATTGATACAAATTGCTGTATCACCTAGAATTGTTTCTGGGCGAGTAGTAGCAATCGTTAACCAATCATCATCAGAACCAGCAATTTTATAACGGATATAAAACAGTTTCGAGTTCACTTCTTTGTGCATTACTTCTTCATCAGAAAGAGCAGTTAATGCATCCGGATCCCAGTTTACCATGCGTAAACCACGGTAAATTTTCCCTTTGTTATAGAGGTCAATAAAGACATCAAGTACAGACTCAGAGTAATCTGGATCCATTGTGAAATTCGTTCGCTCCCAATCACATGACGCGCCCAATTTCTTCAATTGTTCCAGAATGATTCCTCCATGTTTATCCTTCCATTCGAAAGCATGTGCTAAGAATTCATCCCGCGTAAGGTCAGATTTCTTAATTCCTTCAGCGCGTAATTTTTGTACAACTTTTGCTTCAGTTGCAATTGATGCATGATCAGTTCCAGGAACCCAACAAGCATTCTTTCCTTGCATTCGAGCTCGACGTACTAAAACATCTTGAATTGTATTGTTCAACATGTGCCCCATGTGAAGGATTCCAGTCACATTTGGTGGTGGAATAACGACTGTATATGCCTCTCTTTCATCAGGTTCTGAATGAAAGTAACCTTTCTTCATCCAATGTGCATACCACTTCTCCTCTGCCTTCTGTGGCTCGTACGTTTTCGGGATCTCCATGTAACAAAAATTTGGATTCAAAATTACTAATTCCCGATTAGAAACACCCCTTTGTTGTAAAGCATTATTTTTGAAAAAAAATATCTATGAAAATCATTCTCTTCACAGCATCTATTCTGCTTCTCTCACTAAGTACTTCTTGCATGAAAGGAGAATCTGTTGATACGATCATTCACAATGCACAAGTCCATACAATGGATCTTGACAATACTATTTACGATGCAGTTGCCATGAAGGATGGTAAGATTGTTGAAGTTGGTCCAGAGCGACAAATTCTGAACAAGTATAGTGCTGACGAATACATTGACGCTGGTCAGAAAACTGTTTACCCTGGCTTCATTGATGCTCATGGTCACTTACTGGGTTATGCGCGCGCCAAATTGAGCGTTGACCTGTTTGGATGTACTTCTTACGAACAGATGTTGGTTCGGATTCAGAAATACCAGGCCATACATAAGCGCTCTTTCATTGTTGGCTGTGGATGGGATCAATCCTTATGGGGAGAAGATGAACTTCCAACGAATGAACGATTGAATGAACTTTTTCCGAATATTTCTGTTGCACTTATGCGCATTGATGGACACTCACTATTGGCGAATGAATACTTATTGAAGAAATCAAATGCAATTGAGTTAGTGGCTGGAGATCCAGAAACTTATATTGGTGGTAATTTCCTTTACACGGAAGATGGAGAACCAACAGGGATGGTTATTGACAATGCCATGAATCCAATTCTAGATTTAATGCCTGCATTTCCGAAAAAAGAATTGACAGATGCCGTGAAGGAAATTCAAACAGAATTGTACAGTTATGGTATAACAGGAATTCACGATGCAGGAGTTACTAAACCAGATCTTGACATTATTGAAAAATGGGTAAATTCTGGAATCCTCAAAATCAACATCTACCAAATGCTCTTGCCTACAGAAGAGAACATTGCATTCGCTCGAAAAAACGGCATCTACGAGAACAAGAACTTATACGTTCGCAGCTTTAAAGTGTATGGAGATGGTGCACTTGGGAGTCGAGGTGCTTTTTTGAAACAGCCTTATGATGATCTCGAAGGAAGCCATGGTCACTTAAATACTTCTGTGGCGAATATGAATCGAATTGCTGCGATTAGTGAGGAAGTAGGATATCAGATGAATACCCATGCCATTGGAGATTCAACAAATCGATTAATTCTTGACCTCTATGAGCGGATTTACAAAACCAATCCAGATCATAGATGGCGCATTGAGCATGCTCAAATTGTCGATCCATCCGACTTTCCTAAATTTGCGAAGGTGGGTGCCTTTCCAAGTGTTCAGCCAACGCATGCAACAACAGACCAACGTTGGGCAGAAAGCAGGATTGGCAAAGCGCGAATGAAGGGAGCCTATGCGTATCGTTCGTTGCTTAAAGAATTTGGGATGATCGCAATTGGAACTGATTTCCCTGTCGAATATGTTGATCCATTTCGAACTATTCATGCAGCTACAGCTCGAAAAAATTCTGAAAACAGTCCTTCTGGTGGATTCCTGGCCAATGAGAGTATTACACTTGATCAATGTATTCGTGGAATGACAATCTGGGCGGCCATGGCATCATTTCAGGAAGACAAATTGGGTACAATCGAGGCAGGCAAAGATGCAACCATTGTAATCTTTGACAAACCAATTGCTTCTTATGCTACTTACAAGCCAAATTTCTCAAACACTGTTTTTATAAAAGGAAAAAAGGTTTACTCGGTAGAATAAACCTTTTACATTTTGTCTCAATCGACAAACCAGAAAAGTGATTGAGACAAAGTATCTAAAACGACGGACAGGAAATTGTTCTGAACGTTGTTGGACGACTCGTACAGTTGAAATTAAACCCTAAGGAAATCTCATGTGATCCACCAGAGATTCCGTTATTCAATTTTGAAACGGTAACATCATAGCTATATCCTATTTTGAATTTTGGAGTATTCACACCCATTGTAAGGATAAATGCATCGCGATTTCTAAACCAAGCTCCAACAGTAAATCCTCCATATTTTACATATGTTCCAAGATTCAGTTGTTGGAATCCATTTTGGTAGGAATAGATAAGAGATGGAATAATCTCAGTTTTGTTCTTGTATTGAGATTTCGAACCAAGTGGAATAAATGCAGACATGTGTCCAGTAAATCGCATTGGTAATTTTGAGTCACCTACGATCATTGATTCATTTGGTCTGTTCAAGTGATTTGCAGCAAATCCCATTGTAAAGTGTTTATTAAACAATAACATTCCAGCACTTGCATCGAAAAAGCCACGTGTACCTCCTCGTGGAACATCACCTGTTTGATAAATGAATCCTCTACGTGGATCAATCATGTCGCCAAAAGTCAATTTATCCCAATCCAAAAATTTCATCCAATAATTTGCTTTTGCGCCAAAACACAAAGCCCATTTTCGATTCAATGAAACATGGTACGAATAGATTAATCCCAATTGAGAAGAATTAATTGTCTTCGCCTGCACATCATGCACGGCCAAAATCCCGATTCCTCCATGGATATTTTTGAAATAATTATCATAACCAGCGGCATATGAAACATAGCTTCCTGATAAGGATGGCCATTGATTTCTATAATTCATTGCAACTCGCGGACATTTATTTGTACCAGCAAACGCTGGATTCAAATAAATTGGATTTGAATAGAATTGGGTAAACTCAACATCTTGCGCATGAGCGCTCGTCCCAACAAATCCCATTACTATTAAACACATTAAAACTCTCATACACTTACATTTTAAATAGTCGTCGACCAAGAGGACTCTTATTTGCTTGAAGCCGGAATGTCACCTGATGTGACAACGCTCTTTCGCCGGTCATTGAACTAGTTGTATAATCTGCATTGTAATGCAGACTGAAATTATCAAATTTCATGCCTATGGACGCTGCTGGATCTAAATTCTCCGTCGTTGCTATTCCTAGGTTGAATGCTTTCCATTTAAAATTAACTCCACCCCAAATTTCCGAGAACTCATCATTTCTCTGATAAACCACGTAGGGTGATAATCCGAGATCCCCAGTTCGGGAGAGCCAATCTGTTCCAATTGTTGCAACGAAATGATTTGCTGCACGTCTTGGTGCCTCCCAGTCATTTGAATAGATGTTATCTTTATACTTGAAAAGGTTATCGACCTGAGCTCCTATAAAAAACCACTTGGTGTTCACAAGGAGGCCGACTCCTACATCTTTATACCAAAGATTGCGCCCAATTGGATTGTCATCTCCAGAATAGAAGTCATGAGCGATTCCTCGATCAAGTTCTACTTGAGTTACACCCTCCATTTTATCAGCTTGTAATAATTTATTCCCCATCTTGAATCGAACAGAAGGTTCAACTGAAACCCAATTCGACACAGAGATTTTTGGTGAGTATGTAAATGCTGCTTGCGCTAAGTGTATCCCTCCACTTTTATACATGGAGTGATTAAGCTGAACTCCCCAACCTCCACGGATATCATAAGAGTAGCCATCAATGGCTAACTCATTAATCATTTGTTCGTTTTCTTTACCGAGCCATTGAATTCTAGACATTGCTTGCACACGTGTCGCGATCAAAGTTCCAGCTGAACTAAAGTTGATATCATTCGCAGTCATTCCAGGAACATGGAAATGAGGATCTCTAGAGTTTTTCAAAGCGATTGGATTATCCATCATACGCTTCAAGGCACGCGACATATTTTTTAATTTCTTCTTGAAAGATGTGGATTGTGCTCCTGAACCTCCTCCTGAGCTTGCCTCTGAAGGAGCTCGCAACTTCCAATGATCGTCTGCATTAAAATCAATCTCAGTTGCAGCGCGCGTTATGAATTTCTCTTCCCAAACAACCATTTCTGGATACAGTCTGCTGTCTTCTATTTCAGTCGAAGTAAATTCAATTACATTCGAATCTGCCAGATTTGAATTGGCAACACTTGAATTTGCAACACTTGAATTTGCAACACTCGAATTAGCGAGACTTGAATTTACAAGATTTGAATTTGGCTCCTGTGGAGTTGCATTATTCCTTGCTACATTCTGATTTTGTGCATTCTGCGTATTTTGTTGAGCAACTTGAATTCCAGAATTCGATTGGGGCTGCAAAGCATTCAAGCGAGTAGCGGCACCTCTATTCCATGCGACGAAATCAATCGATGAATTAGATTCATTTCCATTTCCGTCAGCTCGATCCATCTGAGCACCAAAGCCATTTTTTAATCGAAGTTTTACTAACTCAGCTATCGAGAGATTTAACTGTCCAGCTTTTGACTGCCCTTGATTAAATCCAATCTGATCAGTTTCACTATTCCCACCAATCTTATCTGACTCATTTTTAGCTACTTGATCTTGCAGATCACTAATTTCTTGCTGAAGTCGATCATGTGTATAAAGTTGTTGTTGAGCCAAAGTCTTCGCCTTCTGATCGGCCGAAACCACTTCATTCCAAATTCCGTAGCTAACCGAGCCAATAAGTAAGAGGAGTAAGATTGATCCAACATATATTGTAGCCGGCTTTCTTTTGCGTTCCAAAGATGCTGCACCTGGATAGACCATTGCAACATTCTCCACTTTGGCTGCTTCCCACATATCGCGTTCAACATCCAATTCAGGATGCTGAAGCAAGAAAAGCTCCAGTTGTTCAGCTTGTGTAGGAGAAAGATTCCCCTCTGCTAGCTCGAACAGCCATAAATCGATATTTGAAAATGATGGATTGCTCATACCAGTTCAACCATTCCTTTTAACTGCTTTTTAATCTTTTTTCTAGCTCTGAATAGATAGACTTTTACTTGCGATTCGTTCAACTCAAGAATCCCTCCAATATCTTTGTAGGAATACCCTTGTAAATCGCGCAATAAAATCACACTTTTTTGAATAGGAGGTAAAATACTTACCGCTCGCTCAACTACTTGATTTGATTCAAAAGAATTCGAAGATGAAGTACCTGAGTCATAAGCCGCCATTTGATCACTCAATTGAATTCTACCTTTCCGCGTCGCAAAATTAATCATTGCATTATGCGCAGTTGTAAACATCCATGACTTGGCTTTGAGGAATTCCACTTTCTTGTGATTCAACCAAAGTTTTTCGAAAACATCTTGTACAATATCTTTGGCATCTTCTTCATTACGAAGAAAACGGATTGCGTACCCGAATAAATTTCCGGATTGCTCTCTAACAATGATATTGTATTCGTTTCTTTTCAAATTTTCTATTCAGTTCAACAGTTAAAACAAACGAAGACCTGATTTTGTTACATATATAACCCCAAAAATGCGCTTTTCGGTACATATAATGCAACGCGTTTACCATAGTGTGTCCAAGACCTAACAAAACATACCTCCTATCGAATATTTTTTCAAGGGTTTTTCCTACTTTCGTAGAACACCAACTCAGAACTGATGATTGAAGCTAAACGACTTTTTGATATTCCTTACCACCAATTAAACTCATACCCAAATGAAAACATGTTCGTCACAAAGACAAATGGCGAATGGATTGGAGTTTCAGTCAAGTCATTTTTGGACGAAGCTATGCTCGTTTCGAAGGGATTAGTTGCCTTGGGAGTTAAGCCTGGAGACATGGTTGGATTGGTCTCGAGTACCCGTTACGAATGGAATGTAATGGACATCGCAATTCAACAAGTTGGGGCGATTGTTGTTCCATTTTATCCGAACATTTCAGAGAGTGATTATCAGTATATTTTTAACGATGCTGGGATTAAATTATGTGTCGTTAGCGATGAGGAATTGCACGAAAAAATCACACATATAAAAGACTCAATTCCAACGTTGGAGAATCTTTTCACGATGGAAAATGTTCCAAATTCAAGAAATTGGTCTGAGATAAAAGAAGCTGGAACTGACGTTGAAGAAACGGCAATAAAAGCGCTCATGGATGCTGTCAAATATGAAGATTTGGCAACGATCATTTATACTTCTGGAACGACAGGATTTCCAAAAGGAGTTATGCTTTCTCATCGAAATATTTTATCCAATGTAGCTGCTTGTATTGATCCTATACCAGCAGATCAAAATTCTAAGGTTCTTTCCTTTTTACCCGTTTGCCATATTTACGAGCGAATGCTCCATTACCTATATATGTATATTGGGTGTTCGATTCACTTTGCTGAATCAATGGAAACGATTGGAGATAACATTCGCGAAGTGAATCCTGATGTATTTTCTGCTGTTCCTCGTTTGATTGAGAAGGTCTTCGAAAAGATCATGGCCAAGGGTGATGAACTGACTGGAATCAAACGGAAAATATTTTTCTGGGCGGTTGATTTGGCCGAGAAATACGAAGTCGAAAATCGTTCGTTCATGTACAACATCAAATTGAAAATTGCACGGAAATTGATTTTCTCAAAATGGCAAGATGCTTTGGGAGGAAATGTGCGAGCAATTGCTTCTGGGAGTGCTGCTTTACAACCAAGGTTGGCGCGCATCTTTCTAGCAGCAGGCATTCCAATCCTTGAAGGTTATGGACTTACAGAAACCTCTCCAGTATGCACAGTGAATAGCTTTGCAAAGGGAATTCGAATTGGCTGTGTTGGAGCAACAATAGACGATGTGAAGGTGAAAATCGCTGAGGATGGAGAAATTTTAATCCAAGGACCTAACGTGATGATGGGGTATTATAATCTTCCAGAAAAGACGGCTGAGGTAATGATTGATGGATGGTTCCACACCGGAGATATTGGAATGTTCGTGGAAGGGAAATACCTGAAAATTACGGATCGTAAGAAAGAAATCTTTAAAACTTCTGGAGGTAAATACATTGCTCCACAAGCGATGGAAAACAAGTTCAAGGAATCAAGATTCATAGAGCAACTTATTGTGATTGGCGAAAGTCAAAAGTTCCCATCTGCCTTAATCGTTCCAAATTTTGAATTCGTAAAAGAATGGGCAAAACGGAAGGAAATAAACCTTGAAGGTGTTTCTGATACTGCACTTGTGGAAAATGAAGCAGTTAAGGCGCGAATTCAAGAAGAAGTTGAAACGTATAATAAGGGCTTTGGAAATTGGGAGCAACTTAAATGTGTTGAATTGCTGGATAAAGAATTTACAATTGAAGGAGGTGAACTCACGCCAACATTGAAATTGAAGCGCAAGAAAATCATGGAAAAATATGATGCAAACGTGAAGAAGATTTATCCAGGTGAGTAGATCTTGAAGAATCCAGATATAATTGACATTCAGAACTATTGACGTGATGAAAACACTGCTTATATCTTTAGTGATAGTCTCTCTTGGCGACGTGAAGTGTTTCGCTCAAGATGAGTTCGAATATTTGCAGATGAAGCCACGCATGTTGATTTCCAGTGGACAGTTCGCGTCATTCACGAATATTATCTATAAGAATTGTGAGTTTGAATTGGTCAAAAGTACGGCTGGAGACTCTACATATCTCTCAACTTCTGATGTGAACTTCATAACTCCTGAAGGATTCAAGGTTGGTAACACTTGGGGTGATATTGACGAAAATTATCGTTTAGAACTAGCGAGAATGCCTGGTTGGGCATACTATATTGAATTAGATTCTGGTTGGCAACTCGGTTTTTGTGAGGGGCAAAGTTGTACGGACCTAGCACCTATAAATACTTCGCGGATTAAATGGATCTTTCGCAGATCTATGTAAAACAGGATTATTATTTAGTTTTCGCCAAATGACGCAAATCAAATTAACGACGCGAATTAACGCGCCAATCGAAAGAGTTTTTGATCTCTCCAGAAGCATTGACTTGCATAAAATCTCTGTACGCCAAACGAACGAAGAAGCAATTGCTGGCAAAACAAGTGGACTCATTGGAATCAACGAAACGGTGACGTGGAGAGCAAAACACCTTGGAGTTTATCAGAAATTGACGGTTAAAATTACCGCGTTCGATCGACCTAAATCCTTCAGGGATGAAATGCTAAAAGGAGCATTCAAATCGATGAGTCATCTGCACACTTTTCAGGAAGATGGAGATGCTACATGTATGATTGATGATTTTGAATTTATTTCTCCACTTGGCTTTATTGGCAGATTTGTTGACTTTCTATTTTTAAAAAAATACATGACGAAATTTCTCTTAATTAGAAATACTGAACTAAAATCCATTGCTGAAGGCGAGAAATGGAGGGATTTATTGGAGAAGTAGCGAGAACTTTTCTCTTTTTTGAATCTTTTCATTCAAAAAGATCAACCATAACTCTACGAAATTCGTCCAAGAAGTATACTCATTCAATCTCCAAAGTATGAAGCATCTTTTACGTCTGGCAATCTTCTTATTTGTTCTCAATTCAAATTTCAGTAGATCACAAGATCTCACGGCAATCAGTGAAACGGGCACATGGGTCATTTATCACAATTGGCCTGAGTATGGTTGGAATGCAGAGACGAACAGCTACCAATGGTACGCACAAGATGATTGGACACTTTATAAATCAGGAGGAGATACAACGATCAATCTAAATACCTATAAAAAATTGACAGCTTGGCCACTGTACAGGGATGCTGGTGGCAACTTTACTGCGGGTGGGGGCTATCATAAACTTGCTTATCGCAATGACAATGATCGCCGTGCGTATCGAATTTTGTATGGCGGAAACAGTGAAGAACTTTGGTATGATTTCAATCTGCAATTGGGAGATACAGTTTTTGCTGCTAATCAACCAACAGCTTTTGAGCCCTACGATCAAATTATTATAGAGGTTGACAGCGTCGATTTATGCGATTCTACGTATCAATCTTTTCAAATGGTTCGATCTCTTCTAGCGACTCCACATCCAGATCACAAGGCTGTTCAGCGCGTAGGAACCCTAGCGAATTTGATCAAAGACAATTGGAATACTTCTGAATATTACAAGCTTAGCTTCTTCTGTGAAAGCCCAACAGGCATGAGTTATTTACTGAATTTATTGGACGTTGAAGAAGAAGAAGAAAAGCTTCCATCAATTTCCGTCTACCCAAATCCGAGTAGTGAATTCATCCATCTCTCAGGAATAGATGCAACTATTACTGAAATTCATTTGATGGACGCAGCAGGAAGAACACTTTCGAATATTGATACATCTTCTGATCAAATTGACATACACCAATTATCAAAGGGACTTTATTATTTATTGATCAGCAATGAATCTGGCGTTCAATCTGTACCTTTCGTGAAGGAATAAAACGATTTCTACTTCTCAAACGAACTGATATCTAGCTAAAAGTATTCCCGCTAGTTTCGAATTAATCAATGTCGATAGTTAGTTTTCCATGGGTTTTGACCTATAGAGAATCCGAATTTAAAGTCAATATAACTTAAAGGAAAAGTGCTGACTTCAGTTGGATTTGGACCATCTAGCACCCTAAATTGTGGCACTCCACCAAACTCAAGCCCAAAGGAAAGAGACGATCCAGTATTCTTCATTCCCATCTGATATTCTGCTCCAATTCGCCAGCCAAATGAGCTCATTTCTGTTTTAAAATCTGAAGTTCTGTCTATGTATGCTGACTCTTCTAAAGTTGAATTGTAAACACTCTCATAGATACTACAATTATTCGCCAACCCAAATGACACGTTGGCATAAAGCTGAGTTACTCTAATGTATGAGCGTGTAACTCCATCTGCACCCGATTGGTAACTATTCGCAACTTGAAGCCTCCCTCCCATGAACATTCCTACACTCGTGACATTGTCGCTGATAAAGAAATTTGTTGTCACCTCATCATAGTAGTTAATACCAGCACCATATCTTAGATAACCCATGCCTAAATCGGCAAAAATTCCCATTTGTTTCGTTTTTGGAACTACCACCTTATAGACTTCGATAACATCTACCTGATCTCCAGATTGATAATCCACAGGGACTGCTTTCTTCACAATATTGTCTTTCGAAAAAACTCGATAATGCCCCATAAGTCGAGTATCCATTACTGGTTTCGCCAGAGCACTGCCTTCAGTATTTTCATCAACTAACGAACCATAGGCCTTAGTTAGGCTCAGATCAATATAGAGTTTAGGGTTGATTCTATACTTAGGTTGAACATTAAATCCCAGAAAGCTGAGTGGGCAATATCCGGCAGTTAGAGGATAGACTTTTACCTCCCATGCTGGAAGTCGATCAGGATCATCAGTATAGGAAATTCGTTTTGTTACTCCATTATCGAACGTAACTTCAATTGTTTCTTGAGCGAATGAATTAGCGAAAGCGCACGTTAATAGAATAAAAAGTACGACAGCCGATTTGAAATTAATAATCATTATGTAGGTTGTTTAGAAGTAGGTATTTACTAATTAAATCTAAGTTAACTTATTTCCATTAACCACGGTAAATTAATCACCTCATCACATTCACATGACCATTGAAAGTATAGCGTTCATCGTTTAGAAGATCTTTCGTGTGAATGATCCACGTGTACATTCCAGTTTGAACATTCTGTCCATTAAAAGTTCCATCCCAGCCAATTGAGATGTCGTGATTTTCCCAAACAAGCTCTCCCCATCGATTAAAAACGAGTAACTCATAATCATAAATATCGATCCCATCCATGTACACGAGCCAATTCTGATTGTGCTCATCATCGTCCGGAGTGAATGAGTTAGGCACATAAATCAAAATCTCAGGAGAAACGATCACATTTAATTCAGTAGTATCAGCACATCCAAGTTGAGATGTCGCAATTAGTACTACTTCATACGTTCCAACAACACCATCGGGAAATTGAACAGTTGGATTCGTTAGCGTAGATTGTAACGGATTTCCTTCTTCAAAAGTCCATTGATAGTTGGTTGCATTCGACGATAGATTCGTGAAGTGAACCTCTGGATTGAACATCAAAACTGGATTCGGCGAATACGCGAAATGAGCTG
>JBLHON010000066.1:0-14246 GCA_047621865.1 Crocinitomicaceae bacterium
AAACGTGACGACAATTTAGAACTCGCTCTGAAGGATGGGCATTATGAAATAATAAACGGTAAATTGCATCCACGAGGCAGTAAGGGCTTACACTTGGAAATTGAGAAATACATGAACCAGGAAGATCAAGAAGTTTCAACCAATAGTTGGAGCTACCTTAAATGATGCATTCGAATAAAAAACATATTTTTGAATTCTTAATTTATGACCAAATACAATACCAACTCTATGAAACTATTCAAATCGTTCGCGCCAGTATTAACGATTCTACTATTCACTGTTGCTTGCCGTGAAACTGCCGAAATAAATTCGATAACAGAAAAGCCATCTAAAGATATGATAGAGATAAATGTACTTAGCGGAGAAACTACTGCTGTTGTTGGAGATAAAGTCGCCTATACTGGATCCGTGCACGGATCTGTCGGTACTGAGAAAAAGTGCTGGTCAAAAGACGAATCAGTATTAAAACTTATCGATACAGAGTTCACGTATAATAAGCCTCTTGTTCCAGGAGAAACTGGTGGTGATGCGGCAAAAGAAAAATATATTTTCGAAGCACTTAAGGAGGGAACCACAGAGGTTGTGATCCAGAAGTGGTTCCGCGGAGATTTGGAAGACGAATACACAGTAAAAGTGATTGTGAGCAAATAATTTACGTCTAGGCGGACATTAATTGATAAAATATGCTGGGATTAGATTCTGAAAAAATCATTGAGACAATTGTTCAACTTGAGTTGAGGATTGCTGATCGATTTCCAGATTCTGGTTTGCGAAATATCTGTGGCGAGTTTCTTGAGATCACCAGAAAAACGAAGAAACACATCCATTGGATTACCAAGCCAAATATTCCCGCGCGTATTCTTGCTTTCCTTTTAATTGGTGCTGGAATTGGTGGACTCGCCTATAGTATTACGTATGTTGACATTCACATTGAAAATACGACATTCGAGAATATTGTAACTCTTTCAGAAGCTATTTTCAACGATATTTTGCTACTTGGAGCCGCGGTATTCTTCATTGTAACTATGGAATCTCGATTGAAACGTAAACGAGCGGTAAAGTCGCTGAATGAACTACGCGTCATCGCACATGTAATTGACATGCACCAATTAACCAAGGATCCCAATATTTCAAAAGGCACTGTCAACTCAACTTTAAACTCTCCAAAACGTACCCTCACCTCCTTCGAATTGGGACGGTATTTGGATTATTGTTCTGAAGCAACTGCCCTAATTGCGAAAGTGGCTGTACTCTATGCTCAGAGCCTTCCTGATGAAGTTGTTGTGCGTTCTGTGAACGAAATCGAAGTCCTAACAACTGGATTAAGTCGGAAAATTTGGCAAAAAATTATGATTTTGAATGATCAGGAAAATCGCGAGGTTGATCAACGATCAAAAGTAGATAACTAACTTAATGTCAATACATTTAAACGCATTCTCTATTCCAAAAATAGAAAAAACATTAGTGACAAATCGATTCGTTAAACTGTTGTAAATCAGGTTTTCATTTAACTTAATTTTGTATTTTTAAGGAAACATTAAATCTAGCACATGAAAATTTTCAAATTTATTATTCCAGGGATTCTCTCTGTTGCCCTAATCGCCTGTACTGCCGAAGCTGAAGTTACAGGAGACGAAGCAGATACTGAACAAACAGACGAATCAATTGCAGACAAAGAATGTGACATAGACTGCACGAAAGAATGCTGTTCTAAAGGCAAGCACGAATGCACTGCTGATTGTGGAGACGATTGTAAAGCGCACAAAGATGGCGATCACGAATGTACTGAAGCATGTGGTGAGGATTGTAAGGCTCACAAAGATCAAGCACATGTTTGCACTGACAAATGTGGTGATGATTGCAAAGCTCCAAAAAAAGACGAAGCTTAATCCAAGCTAATTTTTAGTAAAAATCCCTCTGTCTTAGGATGGAAGGATTTTTTTTTGCTTAACTTCTAACTAAATTGAGCTAATTGGCTCCAATGTTTACAACATGCAATCAAAACAAATATTCATACTCATTCTAGCTCTCGCCTGCTTTGCTTCTGGAGTTGCCATGTATTTCATTGGCAAAGATTCAAGCAATTTATCAGAACTCCAAAGTTACTGGTGGACTCCAATGCCACTGGGTCTTGTGCTATTGGCAACTGCCTTTAAAAAGAAATAACATTTTTTGAAAATCTTCCAGAACAATCCATTCGATGATCTCTCTGGTGAACTAATCTAAATATGACCAAACTTGTTGTCTGCTTACTCCTGCTTCTGCCATTCACAAGGGCTCAAGCACAATTAATCAATACTGAGGACTGCTGGAAATGCTATCAGGAGTTTCGAAATGAAAATCATCATCAAGCTCTTCGACATTGCTCGAATGCAATCATTGCCACAAAAGGAAATCCAGAAAGTGCACAATATTCCCTTCTAAAAGCTCGAATTCAAATGCACTTAGAAGACTACAATGGCGCGATTGCTACATTAAATAAAGTCACTAATTCAGCTTCCTTTTTTCAATCAATTGTCTATGGTTTACGAGGTGATTGTTATGTCGAGTCAGGAAGTTTATATGGTGGAATTGAAAATTACAATCTCGCTGTATGGGAAGATCCCAATGATTTAACAACACCAATTTATCTTCTCAAGGCCAATTGGCTTACACGAGAAATGGGCGTAGAATTTATTGGTCTCGATTATATTCAAACCATAATTACTGAATTTCCTGAATTTGCTGGAAAACATCAATTGGATAAATACGCATCTTCAGATTATAGTTCTTCTTCGATTCCACTTAATTACAAAGAGATCGTCCAGCCTCAAGTACTTGGCATAGGAACAATTTATGGTGAAACTGTCAAAACAGAAGATTTCATAGAAGCTTATTGGCTGGCGCAAGAGAATAGCAATAAAGCGGCTGCACAGCAAAGAATACAGCAAACAACTGTCGATGAAACTGCCGTTTGGAGATCATTCGTCAATGATAAACTAATGGAGCAAGAATTCGAACAACTTGGATTGGATGTATCTCCCACAGAATTTGGCGCTTATATATTGGGAAAAGAAGGATTTCCCGTCCTGCCAGATCTTGAATCAAATTTTAGAGATGAGAATGGTAGATTCGATCCTAAACTATTGCAGGTTAGAATTGAGGAAATGATAAATTCAGATGACTCCGAAATTCGTAAAGGATGGCAAGATTCGAAAGAATATTATACTTTAAAATTGCAGCGTGAGAAGTATAAAGTTCTCTTTACAGTGATGAATTACCACACAAGACTGGATGTTTTGCGGGAGGTTGAGAATGAACAATCCTATGATTTCAGTTATTTGGTCAAGCTTTACCGCGAATTTCCTGCTGATCAATTTGAGTTTAATGATGACGAAGTAAAAAAGTATTTCGAAGCAGAAAAAGAATCAGGTAAGCTCACTATTATTGAAGATGCGTCTAGACTTTTAATGATTGATATCCCCATAGAACCTTCAGCTCAAGATACTGCTAATGTATTCGACGAACTCCTAAAATTGAAAACTGAATTTCAGAAGACTCCAGATGATTCTTCATTTGTCATGCTCAATAGCGATTTCAAATTCTATACTGCTGATGCCTTCTCAACTGGAGTTCCAATCAACTCTCAATGGGCAAAGAGTTCTACTATTACCTATCCACTATCTCTTGATGACGAATTTTTAAATTCTAGGGTTGGAGATCTTGTTGGACCATACATCCAAGGTACCACAGTACGTATGGCTAAAGTGATCGGCCACACATCAGAAAATATAGTTGCACGACATATTTTGATCGCGCTAGATTACGATAATCAAGCGAATGCCCTCAAGAGAGCTAAAGAGCTTTTTGCTACTGTCACGAATGATAATTTTGCTGAGTATGCTCTACTCCATAGTGATGATTCAGGATCGGCAACAAAGGGTGGTGATCTTGGTCTATTTTATTATGCACAAATGGTTCAGCCATTCGCCACCTATTGTGCAGATGCTCCAATTGGTCAGATTGGAATGGTTAAAAGTCAATTTGGCTATCATATTGTTCAGGTCACAGAACGAGGTGGCAGAATCTATCCACGCTTGGCGATCATTGAAAAAACTTTAAAGCCCACCTCTAAAAACAAGGAAGACGCCAAAAAACAGGCATTGTTGCTTATTGAAAAGTTTGCCTCAGCATCTAAGAATCTAACTACAGAGGAAAAAATCGAGCTTTTTAAGACTATAGCCGACGAATCGAAACGAGTTACTCTCCCCTGTTTGGTCAAAAACAGTAACCCAGTGATTTATGGATTAGAACTCCAATCAGCAGAAAATGAGATTATAAAATTTGCCTTTCACAAGCAGACAGTTGCGGGTACAATTCGAACCACCCCAATTTATGATGATACGAAATGGGTCGTACCAATGCATATGTATCATTATCCAACTGAAGATACAAATGACGCATATTTACCCTACAAAGACGCAATACTCATGCGTTTGAAGCAGCGTAAAATAGAGAAAACTCTGACAAAAGAGATGGAATCCATGACAGATGAAGAATTCAATGCTAATGCTCAAGCTGGCTCATCTTCACTTAGCAACCCTAAGTTAGGTTATGGACTCGAATCAAAGGCTTTGGGTAATGCATTTGAGGCTTTTAATAAGGATGAAAAGACAACTATTGTTGTGGGTAAAAGTGGAATATTTCGCATCCAGTTAGTAAAAAAGAACGAAGCTCCTGAAGTTGATTCTGTTCGAATAAAAATCGAGAAAGAACGATTATGGTCTGGGATAATAATTAGCAGCATTGAAAGAGCATTGAACAAAAAAGCCCAAGTGATCGACAATAGAAAGTTATTCGAATTAGGAATTCAGAACTAATTAGGAGCGATCGTCTTCCCTCAATACGTCCGTAGAATGCTTTAGAGTTCGTAAAATCAGGGAGATCATCAAAGCAATGAAAATTCCTATCCCGTGGCTCCAAAGCCAGATAGGTTCACCATTCACAATCCATTCTCGAACAAAATCAACGTACACAAATCCAATGATTGTCGCTGAGACTCCAGGATATTCCCTCCTAAGAATTGTCTTCATGGAAAAATGCACACTCGTTTTCTTATAATTTCGCATGGATGGAATGAAAACAGGTGTTTTAGCAGACCATTCCAAATATTCTTCGTCAAATTCACGCTCAAGGAAAGCTTCTTCAGCGAACATAATCCGTTCATAATACAACCAGAAAAGCAGACAGACAATCAGAACAAACCAATAATTACCTGTTGAGATCACTATTCCCATCCAGAGAAAGAAATTTCCTAAATACAAGGGATGGCGCACTGTAGAATAAATCCCAGTAGTATTCAATGCTTTCGCCTCTTGCCCCCATATATTTCTACCAGAGGTTTGTTTCGAACTCATTCCAATTGCAATTGACCGGATTATTTGTCCAATCAATGAAACACAAATACCAGCAATTAACAACACGATTCCCAACCAATTACTCTCCTTAATCGTTTGCAGATCAGAAAGGTAAATTGCAGGAATTGCAGCCAAAAAAAGTACCACGGGTATTTGACCGCGAAATTTAAAAAGTTGATTGCCCTTTTTTTCGAATGAGTGCTTTAAAGCCATTGAAAAAGAATGTGTATATTGCCGGATTCGAAATACGAAGTTAATAGAATTAGATCACTACTATGGCTGATAAGTTAAAATTTGAGATGGAGTTTTTATTGAGAACCTCGACAAAGGCACTCGATGCAATGATTAGTACTCCAAGTGGCCTCTGTGAATGGTTTGCTGACGATGTCAATATACAGGAGGACATCTACACGTTCATTTGGGACGGGAGCGAAGAAGAGGCGCGATTGATTACAAAAAAAACGAATGCTCGAGTTAAATGGCATTGGGTTGAAGATGAAGAAAGTGATACTTACTTTGAGTTTCGCTACGAAATGGATCCAATGACTAAGGCAGTTGTACTTACAATTACCGATTTTGCCGAAGAAGATGAGCTCGATGAGAGTCAACGTCTTTGGGAGCAACAAATCAGCACGCTTAAACGCACCTTGGGAGCATAAAATAATTAAGCAGATTTATCGTTTCGATATCAGAAAGAATAGCACAGAATTAAAACGGTTGAATTGAAGCGACTTTATTCATTCAGTATACGTTCGTTTACAGGCCCATTCTTGGTAACCTTCGTGATTTCCATGTTCATCTTGGTGATGCAATTCTTTTGGAAATACATTGATGATTTGATGGGGAAAGGTTTGTCGATCTCCGTCATTCTAGAACTGCTTTTCTACGTCTCCGCGAGCCTTATTCCTCTTGCACTTCCTTTGGCAATACTACTTTCATCAATAATGACGTTGGGAAATCTCGCCGAACACAATGAGTTAACAGCATTGAAATCGAGTGGAATGTCACTTTATCGTATCATTCGTCCACTCACGTTTATCGTGATCATTATCGCAGTCTGCACCTTCTATTTTGCCAATTTCGTCATACCTGTGGCCAATCTCAAATGGCATTCCTTAATTTTTGATATTCAACAAACAAAAATTTCATCAATTCTAACCCCAGGTACATATAGTGATGAGCTAGATGGCTACTCGATTAAAATTGACGAAGGAACAGACGATACTTTCAAAGGAATTCTCATTCATGATCATACAAATCCTGGAATCCTCAAATCTGTAAGAGCGAAATCAGGAAAGGTCTATAAGTCGGAAAATGGGAAATTCTTATTCTTCGATTTGACAGAAGGAAGTGTAATGGAAGAGTTATCTCCACAAACGCCACATTTCACTCCAGATGGAGAAGTGCATGGAGTCCCCAATACGAGGCCCTCTCAAAGATCTTCATTCGATAAAGCAACCTATAAAATTGATCTCTCAGGCTTCAACTTGAATAGATCTGATGAAGACATGTTTAAGGATAAGCACGAAATGCTCAATGTGTTCCAAATTAGCTACACGCTCGACTCAATTCGAAAAGATTCAGAAGGTGTTATTGAGAACTTCTTAAAGAAATTAAAGAGTGATCACGCCTACTTCTCATCCTATAATCACCATGAAACTGTAAAAAACTTGAACCTGGATTCCACCATGACTCCAAAAGCACGTGATTCGCTCATTATATTTGATCATTTATCGGCGAATGAAAAAATAGGAGCGATAAAAGTTGCACAGACGAAATTGCGTAATGCTAATGTAAACCTTAGTAGTCAAGTGGATTTTCTTCTGAATATGGAAAGGGATAGGAATAAGTATTTAATAGAGTTTCATCGAAAGTTTGCTTTGACATTTGCCATTATCATCTTGTTTTTTGTTGGTGCTCCCCTTGGAGCAATTGTTCGAAAAGGAGGGTTTGGAGCCCCTGTGGTGATCGCGGCATTGCTGTTCATGGTTTATTTTGTCTTGATCACAATAGGTGATGGCCTTGCCAAATCTGGAAGTCTTTCACCATTCATGGGAATGTGGATGGCATCTATGGTTCTCGCACCAATTGCGCTATGGCTCATGTATTCTGCAGCAAATGATTCACCCGTATTTAGCACTGATGCATGGCTGAAATTCTTACGATTAAAGAAAAGATGAGGGTTCTCTATATAACAAGCAAGCCAATATTTCCCACTATTGATGGGGGCTGTGTTGCTATGGAACGATTTCTATCCTCCTTACTCTTTGCTGGAATAGATGTCAAGCACCTACAAATTGAAACGGAAAAACACCCTTTTAATAGAGATGTCTATCCAAAAGAAATCCAGGAGAAAACGCAGCCAGAAGCCGTGCAAATTAATACGCGCGTCACCATTACGAGTGCGTTTCTACACTTGTTCAAATCGGGATCGTACAATGTAGATCGATTCAATGATCCAGCCATGCTATCCTTGATCCTCGCTACATTGAAAGAACAATCTTTCGACGCGATAATCTTTGAAAGTCTCTTTACGAGCTCGTACATCAAGCCAATTAAGAGCGTTTTTGAGGGGCGTCTATATCTTCGAACACATAATGTTGAGTTTGACCTTTGGGAAGGCTATGCAGCAGATGCAAAAGGAATTAAACACTGGTACCTAAAAAAATTGGCGCGGGATCTGAAAAACTACGAATTGAAGCTCCTGAACTCAGTGAATGGTATTTTGTCAATCTCTTCAGACGATTCGGCTATCTTTAAGAAAAATGGCATCACCACCCCTACTCACAATGTCCCTGTTGCCGTAACGATTCCTAAGATACTTCACAATTACGAGCACAACGAGCCCTATCACATTGGATCAATGGATTGGATTCCAAATCAAGAAGCAGTGCATAAGTTAGTCATGCTAATGCCTGAGATTCGAAAGCAAATAGCAGATACAACTATGTACATTGCTGGCTCTAATGCAAAGGATTACGTGACATCAGATGAGAATCTAGGCATTCATGTTCAAGGCTTTGTAGAGCATATTATCTCATTTGGCTCTGAGCACGGAATTCTTGTCTCGCCCATCCAATCAGGCTCTGGAATTCGAATTAAAATTCTTGAAGCTATGTCAGTTGGTATTCCCGTGCTGACAACAACTATTGGCGCGCAAGGAATCAGACATCATGAAACGAATTGCCTATTAATCGCTGACTCAGATGCTGATTTTGTAGCGGAAACAGTTCGTCTTATTATGGATCAAGCACTTCGACAAGAAATAGGTCAAAATGCGATCGATTATATTCGCAAAAACCATAATATTGAGGCTGTAAGTCAAAAGATTAGTGAAATCCTCAGAACAACATAGAAAGCAATTGCTGATGCTCGTGTCGCGCTTCCCCTATCCACTGGATAAAGGAGACAAATTGCGCGCCTTTCATCAATTGAAGGAATTGCAAAAACACTATGACGTTACGCTATTCTCATTAAGTGATCATCCAGTAGGACAAAAAGATCAGAAGATTATTGAACAATATTGCACGAAACTTGTCATCCATCAACAGTCTGGGATTCAAAAAGGATGGAATGCCTTTCGATCATTCTTCAATAAATTGCCCTTTCAAGTAGGTTATTTCTACAGTCCAAAAGCTGCAAAAAAGATTAAACTACTACTTAAGGAAGGATCATTCAATCATATTTACTGTCAGTTAATTAGAATGTCTGAATATGTGAAGGATGAGCATTCAATTTCGAAGACACTTGATTACATGGATACATTGAGCGCTGGAATTCAGCGTCGAATTGATCAGCAACCATTCTATAAAAAATGGCTGTTTCGATCTGAGGCCAAACGACTTCGATCTTATGAGAGTAGAATGTTTGACTTCTTCGAGCATAAAACAATCATTAGTGAACAAGATCGTCAACTAATAATGCATCCAGAATCCTCAAAAATTAAATGTGTGCCCAACGGCATAGACTCAACGTTTTTTGACGAGCTGAACGTTGATAAAACGCATGATTTTGTATTTGTAGGGAACATGAGCTATCCCCCAAACATTGATGCAGTTCAATACATAGCGAAATACCTTCTTCCTGAGTTTCCTGAGTCAACATTACTCGTGTCAGGCTCATCTCCTCACGCGAAAATCAAAAAACTTGCTGAGGGCTCGACTCAAATCATGATAACTGGCTGGGTTGATGATATTCGATTTTCCTATCTGAGAGGGAATATTTTTGTAGCACCCATGATGATTGGAACTGGAATGCAAAACAAATTACTTGAGGCAATGGCATTGGGAATCCCCTGCATCACTACTCCACTTGCAAATAGTCCAATTCGAACTACGCATGAAAAGGAAATCTTAGTTGCCTCTGATCCCGTGGAATTCGTCGCTGCAATTAAACGATTAAAGGCTGATCAGGAGCTCTACTCAACGATTCAGGCAGGCGCGCGAAAATTTGTACAGAATAATTACAGTTGGGAACATACAACTAAGGAATTGCGAAGCCTCATTGAGGAAATACCCTAAAGCTTCTCGCTACTCAATAGGCTTTCAAGGGGGCAAGCTATTCAACTGATTTGTCGGTAAATATTTATCCATATCTGAGCCTGTGACTTGGATATTTGGCGTAATTTTGCAGAAATAGTGATTGAGGACGTATGGAGATTAAATTGAATACCATTGAAGAGGCCATCAAAGAGATTCAAGATGGTAAAGTTGTGATCGTTGTGGATGACGAAAACCGTGAAAACGAGGGCGACTTTGTTACAGCCGCACGAAGTGTTACACCAGAAATTATCAATTTCATGGCTACTCATGGTCGAGGACTTGTGTGTGCTCCATTGGTAGAATCACGTTGTGATGAACTTGGATTAGGGTTGATGGTTGAATCAAACTCAGCTGCTTATGAAACCCCATTTACCGTTTCTGTCGATTTAAATGGACATGGCTGCACAACTGGTATTAGCGCGAGTGATCGTTCGAAAACAGTTCAAGCACTTATAGATCCAAACATTAAACCTGAGGAACTTGGTAAACCAGGGCATATCTTTCCACTCCGAGCTCGAAAAGGTGGTGTTTTGAGACGTGCTGGACATACAGAAGCAGCAATTGATCTTGCTAGATTAGCGGGGTTTGAACCTGCTGGTGTAATCGTTGAGATTTTAAATGAAGATGGATCCATGGCACGTTTGCCTCAATTGGCAGAAATCGCGAAGAAATTTGACTTGAAACTGGTCTCAATTGAAGACTTGATTGCCTATAGAATACGTACTGAATCATTGATTGAAGCAGTAATAAATGTGAAAATGCCTACCATGGCTGGTGACTTTGATTTGCACTTGTATCGAGAGATAAATACAGATAAAGAACACCTCGCGCTTGTAAAAGGAACCTGGGATGAAGATGAAGCAATTCTTGTTCGTGTGCATTCTTCATGCATGACAGGAGATATTTTTGGATCTTGTCGTTGTGATTGTGGACCACAGCTTGATAAATCAATGCAAATGATTGAAGAAGCTGGAAAAGGCGTGATCGTTTACATGAATCAAGAAGGCCGTGGAATTGGGTTGACAAATAAATTGAAAGCCTACAAGCTTCAAGAAGAAGGGTATGATACACTCGAAGCAAATCTCAAATTAGGATTTAAGGGTGACCAACGCGATTATGGAATTGGTGCTCAAATTCTGAGAAACCTTGGTGTAACCAAAATGAAACTCATGTCAAATAATCCTAAGAAACGTACTGGTCTAGTGGGTTATGGATTAGAAATAGTTGATAATATTGCCTTGGAAATCAAAGCAAATAAGCACAATGAATCCTATTTGAGAACGAAACGGGATCGAATGGGGCACTCATTAAAATTGGACAAGTAAATGTTGACTGCAAAAAGAATTACAAAGTCATTCGATGAATTGTCCATTCTTAAAGGAATAGACCTGGAAATTACCAAAGGAGAAATCGTTTCGATTGTTGGTTCTTCAGGAGCGGGTAAAACAACACTCCTTCAAATCTTGGGAACACTCGATCGTCCAGATAATGGCGAAGTTATTCTCGACGGCATCCACCCATTCACACTCTCTACAAAGCAACTTTCAGCATTTAGAAATCAATCGATTGGATTTATCTTTCAATTTCATCAGCTTTTACCGGAATTCTCTGCACTCGAGAACATTATTCTTCCTGCTCTAATTCAAGGTCGAGGCATGAACGAATCTAAGCTTGCCGCCATGGAATTGTTGGAATTATTGGGGCTCTCGGATCGATCAACACATCGTCCAAGTGAGCTTTCAGGAGGTGAACAACAACGAATTGCAGTAGCACGATCCTTGATAAACCGTCCAAAAGTAATCTTGGCAGATGAGCCTTCAGGAAATTTAGACAGTCAAAATTCTCAAGAATTACATCAGTTGTTTTTTGATCTGAGAGATCAATTCAAGCAGACCTTCATTATTGTAACACACAATGACGAACTTGCAAAGATGACAGATCGCAGACTGCAGATGGCAGATGGATTGATCGTACAATAACCCATTCAATGACGCGTAAGGAGCTCAAAGAATACCTCGATTTTAAAACAGAGCAATACAATGGCAAATCATTCATTGCTACAGATCCAATTCAGCTCCCACATCGTTTTACAAAAAAAGAAGACATAGAAATCATTGGATTTCTCGTGGCAACAATTGCATGGGGTCGACGGCCAATGATCATCAAAAATGGTGAGCGACTTTTGGATATTATGGAACACTCTCCATATGAGTTCATTCAAAATTATACTTCAGGGAATTTCGATTTCGTTCATAGAACATTCAATGCCCTAGATTTAGACTTCTTTTTTCGTGCATTGAAAGACATCTATGCTGATGGAGGCATGGAGCTAGCATTTTCGAAGCATCCAGAAATCGAGGGCATTAAAGGGCGTATTATTAATTTTCGAGAGAGATTTTTACAAACTCCCCACGAAAAACGATCAGAAAAGCACCTTTCTAATCCAGCCAAGAATTCTGCCGCCAAACGAATCAATATGTATCTACGTTGGATGGTTCGGGAAGACCTTCAGGGCGTAGACTTTGGAATTTGGAAGTCAATTTCTCCTTCTGAACTATACCTCCCACTCGATGTCCATACAAGTAACAATGCCCGAGATTTGGGACTGATCACGCGTAAACAAGACGACTGGAAAGCACTCGACGAACTCATGGGGAATTTACGTGAATTTGATTCCACTGATCCAGCCAAGTATGATTTCGCACTTTTTGGTATTGGGGCGTTCGAGTAGAATGGATTGTTGGATTTTTGGATTGTTGGTCACGCTGCGCTTTAGATAGTTGCGAGCTTCGAGGAAATTATTTTTTTGAAGGACATTCATATGGTCATAAGATTGGGCTCTCCATTAATCTAATCGTCGTTCTCGAACGCATTCGCTGAAGCTTTCTCCGGCGGCCGAAGCCTCTGGCGAGCTCCTTCGCAGAAGCCTCGGCGAAAGCGAAAGGACTCAGCGAAGGATTATACAGCGGGAAAATTCACCTCCCGATAACTATCGGGACGAACTGACAATTTTACGATTCTTCCAAGGCTTTACAGTTCATCAATCTAACGATCCAAAAATCCAACAATCTAACAATCCAACTATCCCCCCTTCAAGTTATCATTAATAATCTTATTTTTGAGCTATGAAGTTTTTGTATCCTGAATTCCTTTGGGCCTTTGCGGTTTTGCTGATCCCCATCGTCATTCATCTCTTTAATTTCAAGCGTTACAAAACGCACTACTTCTCGAGTTTACAATTTGTAAAGCATGTTGATCAACAAACAAGATCTACACAAAAACTCAAGCATTTACTTATTCTTTTAGCGCGACTTTTAGCCTTTATCTTTATAGTACTCGCATTTGCACAGCCCTATTTCTCAAGTAATGAGAATGATAGCCTAAAAAAGGAAACCATTTTGGCGATCTATATTGACAATTCTTTTTCCATGCAAGCGAGAGGAATTGAAGGTGAATTACTCTCTGAGGCACGTGAATCTGCCCAGGCTATTGTTGATGAAGCCCCACAGGGAACACAGTTTATTATTGGAACCAATGAAATGTCTGGCATCGAGCAGCGTAGAATTTCAAAGATTGATGCACTCGAAAAGTTGGACAAGATCGCCTACTCTCCACTTACGCGAAATTTGGATGAGATCATTGAATGGCAAGAACAAACAGTTCGAAAAGCTGAAGTAGATGCAGAACATAGCCTCGTTCAAAGTATTATTCTGAGTGATTTCCAGCGCCATAAAGTAACTCAAACATCCAAATTGAAATTGGACCATTTCGAATTTCATGCAGTACAGCTTGCACCAGAGCAAAAAGCAAATATCTACATTGATTCTGTTTGGTTCTCTACTCCTATTCGAAAAGTTGGACAGAAAAATGAGATCAACATTCGCGTCGTGAATATTCAAGAAGAAGCAATGCAAAATGTTGAAGTGACTGTCTCAATAGATCGATTCAGAAAATCATTCTACATTGATATTCCAGGGAAAGGGAAAACGTCAACTTCACTCACTTACACAGATAAAACCAAAGGATTTAAAAAAGGAAAAGTTGTCGTTGCAGATGAACACGTGCTGTTTGACGATACTTATTTCGTATCCTATGAGGTGAAAGATCATGCGAATGTGCTGGTATTGAATGGCGAGGATGCAATTGACAATGTAGGTCTGGTACTCGACTTAGAGGATTTTTATGTTGTTGAACAGAATGAAATTACATCAATTACACTGGATAATTTCAAGAATAAAGACCTTGTGATCATTAATGGTGCAAATGAATTGTCGTCAGGTGTACAAAACTACCTTCTTGAATTTCATGA
>JBLHON010000067.1:0-13990 GCA_047621865.1 Crocinitomicaceae bacterium
GATTAATTGACCAAGTAGACACCTTCATTAGAAAGTTCTACAAGAACCAAATGATTAAGGGGATTTTCCTTTTCGTTGGGGTTCTGCTTGTGACCTACTTAACTGTGGTTACCCTAGAATACTTTGGCAGGTTTAGTTCCTATGTGAGGGCTGGATTGCTCTTTGGGTTCATAGGCGTTAATGTTTATATCCTTGCGAAGTATATAGCGATCCCGCTCATGAAGCTTCAGTCATATGGTAAACGAATAGATCGTTATCAGGCTTCAACTATTATTGGTGCTTTCTTCCCTGATGTTTCTGATCGCTTGTTGAATACATTGCAATTGAATGATCAGATGGACAAAAATTCTGCTGATTTTGAGCTCTTGAATGCGAGTGTTCAGCAACGAAGTTCGAATCTCAGTATGGTTCCATTTGCTACAGCAATTGATTTAAGCGAGAACAAAAGACACTTGGCTTGGGCGCTACCAGTGATTGCTGCATTTTTTGTATTCACGTGGACTGCACCTTCTTTTTTTAAGGAAGGAACTGAGCGTGTCTTGAACTTCTCAGAAGAATTTGAGATCCCTGCCCCATTCGAATTTGCGTTCTTAAATGAGGGGTCAAAAATTGAGGAAGGTGAAAACTTTCCGTTTGAAGTTGAATTAATTGGCGATGAAATTCCGGATCGAGTTTATGTACGTTCAGAGCAGGGTAGAGCCCTTTTAAAGCGTGTTACGAAGAATAAATTTGGTGGGGAGCTGAGTCAAGTACGAAACAAAATGAATCTTCGGTTTGAGGCTGCTGTTGAAGGCGAGAAGGTGACGAGCGCGAAGTATTCGGTGAATGTGATCTCCAAAACGGCTATAGGAAAAATGCAGGCCACGTTGGTTTATCCTGCTTATTTGGGGATGGAGAACGAGGTTATTGAGAATGCATCTGATTTGATTATACCAGAAGGTACAGAGGTTTCTTGGAGTGTTCTTACAAAGAATAGTGAGGGTTCTGAGTTCTGGATTGGAGGTAGAAAACGGGTTTTTAAAGAGGATGGATTTAATATTTCAGCACGATTTACAGAGAACTCTGATGGTAAAGTTGTACTTAAAAACAGACAGAATAAGAAGGTGGACACTTCGTTCTTTGCTGTGGATGTCCTAAAGGATAATTACCCAGCTATTCAGGTGAATGAAATACAGGATAGTGTTAAGGATGGAATTCGATATTTCTCAGGGATTGTAAATGATGATCATGGTTTATCTTCATTGAGTTTTGTTTATACAATTACCTCTGTGGATGGTAAGCAGAGAACAGAATCTATGCCAGCAGGGCGTGTTGTGGGTACAGAGTCGCCATTCGATTTTGCTGTTGATTTTAGACGTGAGGTAATTAAGTTGGAAGATAAGATTGAGTATCATTTTGTCATCAGTGATAACGATGGAGTCAATGGGAATAAGGTGACTAGAAGCAGGTCATTTGTGTACAAACTTCCTGACCTGGAGGAGTTGAATGAGGAACGTGATGAGGATCAGGCAGAGGCTAAAAAGCAGTTGAGTAAGGTAATGGAACAGGCTGAAGAGTTCAGAAAGAACATGGAACGTCTGAAGACGGAAACGTTGAATTCTAGTCAGTCTAATTGGAATAAGCAGAATCAAGTTCAGCAGTTGCAAGAAGAGCATAAATCACTCATTCAAGACCTGGAATCGTTGCAGGAGGACATGCAGAACTCTGTTGAGGAGAAGAATCAGTTATCTGAAATGGATCAGGAGCTATTGGATCAGCAGGAGCAGATTAATGATCTCTTAGAGGAGCTAATGGATGATGAGCTGCGTGAGTTGTTAGAAGAGCTTGAGAAGTTAATGAAAGAGCAGAATCAAGAAGGGGTGGAGGACGCTATGGATGAGCTTGAAATGTCTGCGGAGGATATGAAAAAGCAATTGGAGCGAAGCATGGAAATGTTGAAGAAGCTTCAGATTAACGAGAAAATTGACGGTATTGAAGAAGAGTTAAAGGCGCTCGCAGACGAACAAGAGAAACTAAAGGATGACATTGATAAGAAGGGTGAGAGCAGTGAAAAAGATAAAAAGAAGCAACAGGACATAGAGGATAAGTTCGAACAGCTGAAGGAGGATATAAAGGAAATGGATAGCTTAAATGAGGAGCTAAAGTCTCCTATGGAACTGGGCGACCCTGAGAGTGATGCTGAAGAGGTTTCTGAGAAGATAGATGATGCTCAGGAGAAAATGGAAAAGGGCAAGGATAAAAAGGCCGGAGAATCTCAAGAAGGTGCCGCAGAAAAGATGGATGAAATGGCTGCTAAATTGGATGCTAGTCAGAAGCAATCGAATGAAGAGCAACAGGGAGAGGATATAGATATGCTTCGGAATATTCTGGAAAGTTTGATGACCTTAAGTTTTGATCAGGAGGATGTGATGAATCGTCTTTCTAAGTTGAATGATACAGATCCAGCCTTTAGAAGGTACACACGTAGACAACGTGAGATTGTCGATGGAACCAAGGTTGTCAGTGACAGTTTATATGCTCTTGCAGAACGGCAACCAAAGATTGCAAAGTTCGTGGATGATGAGCTGAATCGTATCAAAGTAAATCATGATTTGGCGTTGGAGGCTATTGATGAGCGGCATTCCTCAGACCTATCAATTCATCAACAATATGCGATGACTTCCTACAATAATTTGGCGCTACTTCTCAATGAGAGTTTGCAGGATATGCAGAAGCAAATGCAGAGTATGATGGAGGGATCTGGAAGTTGTGATAAGCCTGGAGGAAAAGGCAAGCCAAAACCGGGTGCAGGTAAAAAACCGGGTACTGGTGATATGAAAGAAATGCTCAAGAAGCAGTTGGAGGAAATGAAGAAGGGTCCAAACCCTGGAGGCAAGAAACCTGGAGATAAGCCTGGCTCGAAACCTGGTGGAAAAGATGGCATGGGTGGCATGGGAATGGGCAATAAGGAGATTGCGAAAATGGCAGCTGAGCAGTCTGCTATGCGTAAACGTTTAGAGCAATTGAGACGGGATTTGAATAAGGATGGTAAAGGTCAAGGTAATAAGTTGAGTCCGCTTATTGACGATCTTGAACAACAGGAAAAAGACTTGGTAAATAAGCGCTTTGGAAACAATATGATTAAGCGTCAACAAGAGATTTTAACGCGACTTCTAGAGAGTGAAAAAGCGCTCATGGAAAGAGGGTTAGACGAGAAGCGTGAGTCAAAATCTGGAAAAAATGAAAATTATGGTAACCAAATTCAATTTGATCAGTATAACAAGGATAAGTTAAAACAGATTGAAATGTTACGTGCTGTAGATCCGGCTTATAGAAAGTACTATAAGGACAGGGCGAACGAATATTTCAATCGTATGATGTAAATTGAAATTGAAAGATGAAAGAAGGATTTGTTCTCGTGGATAAATTATCTATCCCGTCGGATTTTGGATCGATAACGAAAGTGGAAACACTAGTAGATAATGTGTGTGAGCGGCTAGCAGTAAAAGAGGATTATTACGGAAACGTTTTGATCGCGGTAACTGAGGCTGTAAACAATGCTATCGAGCATGGGAATCAAATGAAAAACACATTGAGTGTTGATGTTCATGTTGGTGATAAAGAAACAGACTTCTGTTTTAAAGTTAAAGATTCTGGTGAAGGATTCGATTTTAAGAACTTACCAGACCCTACGGCTCCTGAGAATTTGGAAAAGGAAAATGGTCGTGGTATTTACCTTATGAGATCGCTCGCGGAAGCAGTTGAATTTGAAGATCACGGTAGAAGTGTTAGCATATACTTTTCAAAAAAATAGTGGTAAATATTTTTTATGAAGACGTTGAAGTTCTGGATGTAAGTCCGGAATTTTTTGTTTCGTGGCTCACTAAAGTGTGTGTAATGGAAAGGGTGGAGCTAGGTGAACTCTCGTTAATATTTTGCTCTGATGAATACTTGTTGAACATGAATAAGGAGCATCTTAACCATGACTATTATACTGATATAATTACTTTCGATTATTCTGAATCCGGCGTGGTGAGTGGAGACCTTTTTATTTCTTTGGAACGTGTTAAGGAGAATGCCGATCATCTTAAAGAATTGTTTAATGTGGAACGTAATCGAGTGGTGGTTCATGGTCTCTTGCATTTGATTGGATACAGGGATAAGTCAGTGGAGGAAAAGGTTGAAATGAGAGAAAGAGAAAGTGCTGCTTTGGCTTTGATTGTTCCACGTGAAACATAGTTCATTTTTCTAGAGTTGGTTACGTTTAGGATTTTTCAAAAGCATGCATTGGATGTGTTTGTTCCACGTGAAACATTTCGTTCCACCTTCTCTAGAGTGTGTTTTGAGTTTTGTTTTCCCTTGTTTGCTTGTCTTCTTGTGCTTGGGTGATTCTCTTCTAATGTGGTAGTCTAATATTTGATCCTTTTGTTAGAATGAGGGGGTCAATTTATCAAACCAACAGTCTAATAATCCAATAATCCATTATTCCCTCTCCTCCTTCCTTAAAAGTGTTGTAATTTTGTTCCACGTGAAACAAAAGTGATGCTGAGAGAATACGATGTGATTGTTGTTGGTGCCGGACATGCTGGATGTGAAGCTGCAAATGCTGCTGCGAAGTTGGGGAGTTCTGTTCTATTGATTACAATGAACATGAATACAATTGCTCAAATGAGTTGCAACCCAGCAATGGGTGGTGTGGCAAAAGGACAAATTGTGAGAGAGATTGATGCTCTTGGAGGAGGCTCTGGAATTGTAAGTGATTTGAGTGCAATTCAATTTCGAATGCTCAACAAATCAAAAGGTCCTGCTATGTGGTCGCCACGAGTACAAAGTGATCGAATGCGGTTCGCAGAAGAATGGAGGTTGATGCTTGAGAGAAATCTAGGGGTGGACTTTTGGCAGGACATGTGCAACGGAATTATCGTTGAAGGTGGAAAGGTGGTTGGAGTGAGAACTGCAATTGGCGTGGAAATTAAAGCGAAATCTGTCATCCTCACGAATGGGACTTTTTTAAACGGTCTGATTCATCTTGGAGAAAAGCAGTTTGGTGGAGGAAGAGCTGGAGAAAGAGCTGCTACTGGAATAACAGAGGAGCTTATTGAACTTGGTTTTGAAACTGGGAGAATGAAAACAGGAACACCTCCTCGAGTGGATGGTCGTTCACTGGACTATTCTAAAATGGAAGAACAATTTGGAGATGAGAACCCTTCGAAGTTTAGTTATACTGACACGAAACCATTAACAGAACAGCGGTCATGTCATATTACCTATACGAATCCGGAAACGCATGAAATGCTCAAAGAAGGGTTTGATCGATCTCCAATGTTCAATGGAGCGATTAAAGGAACTGGACCGAGATACTGCCCGAGTATAGAAGATAAAATAGAGCGTTTCGCAGATCGAGACCGTCACCAAATTTTTGTTGAACCTGAGGGTTGGAATACCGTTGAGATTTATGTCAATGGATTTAGCACTTCATTGCCTGAGGAAGTTCAGTATAAAGCAATGAAATTGATTCCAGGGTTTGAGAATGTGAAAATGTTCAGACCAGGGTATGCAATCGAGTACGATTATTTCCCTCCAATACAATTGAAGCATACACTTGAAACGAAGCGTGTCGAGAATTTATATTTCGCAGGTCAGATTAATGGAACAACTGGATATGAGGAAGCAGCTTGTCAAGGATTGATGGCTGGAATAAATGCGAGTCGCAAAGTTAAGGAGCAGGAGGCATTTATATTGACACGAAGTGATGCATATATTGGTGTGTTGATTGACGACCTTATTACAAAGGGAACAGATGAGCCTTATCGTATGTTTACGAGCCGTGCCGAATATCGAATTTTATTGCGGCAAGATAATGCAGATCTGAGGTTGACACCAATTGGTCATAAGATTGGTTTGGCAGATGACGAAGCATTGAGAAGAGTTGATGTAAAGTTGAAGGGAACAGACAAGTTGAAAATGTCTCTTCGTAAAGAAGGAGTAACTCCAGAAGTTGCGAATCCTATACTATTGAAACATGATAGTGCGCCAATCAATCAGAAAGTAAGGTTGAGCTCAATAATTACGCGTCCTCGATTAACGATGGTTGATGTTTTGGAAATGGGAGCCGATTCGAATCGTTTGGCTGTCGAGCTAACTGCCGAGCATCAGGATATTGTTTCTCAAACTGAAATTCAACTGAAGTACGAGGGATACATTACTCGTGAGGAAGATGTTGCTAATAAATTGGGTCGATTAGAAGAAGTGAAAATTCCGGCGGATATGGATTTTTCTAAACTATCTAGTTTGAGTACTGAGGCAAAAGAAAAGCTGAAGGAGATTCAACCAGCAACTATTGGACAAGCTTCAAGAATTAGTGGAGTCTCTCCAAGTGATGTTTCTGTCCTGCTGATTTTCCTTGGACGATAATTTCATAGAGTACTTTCTTGGATAATATTTTAGTTGCGTCTCTGATGAGTGTCGTGACTTTTAGCGTGAATTAATATTCACCACCACTTTTATACCTTATTGTCACTTTTTTTTGGTCTGTTTTCTATAAACCGACCACTTTTTCTATTTAAAAGCGATTTAAGCTACTTTCATCTCCCTGAATGAGGGATTACATTAGGATTATGAGATCGTCAATTTAAGCAGGCGCTTATTTTTTGCTCTGTATCCCTTTAAATTCAATGGTTTCAGTCTTTTTAGGCCTTTTTAGACCATGTCGTTCTCGATACGAGCCGAGCTCTACTCGAACTGACATGAAACGTTTGATATTCTATACTCATGTCAGTTTGAGTATTTCTCTTTTTGAGAAATCTAGTGCCTATGCTAAAATTACGGCATTAGCATATCTAGAACGACATGAGGGTAATCTTACTAATCGAATTTTGTGCGCAGTTGTTAACTCGGAATCTAACAATGCTCCTTCGCAGAAGCTTCGGCGAAAGTGAAAGGACTCAGCGAAGGAGCACAATCCTCTTTGCTCTAATCTGCTTCTACCCAATCACCATGTTCTTTGATCAGTTCGATTAATGCATCTACTGCTTCTTCTTCTGGAACATTTTTCCGAACGACTGTTTTTTCTTTGTACAAATGAATTTTGCCGGGGCGTGTTCCTACATATCCATAATCGGCATCAGCCATTTCGCCTGGACCATTCACAATGCATCCCATTATTCCGATTTTCAATCCTTTCAAGTGTGAAGTGCGCTGACGTATTTTAGCTGTGGTTTCTTGAAGGTCAAAAAGTGTTCTTCCACAAGATGGACAAGAAATGTATTCTGTCTTTGAGATTCTTGACCTAGTGGCCTGAAGAATTCCAAATGAGGTCGAATTTATGAGTTGTGTTGAAGCTTGTCCCTTTAGCCAGATTCCATCACCAAAACCATCAATGAAAGAAATGCCCAAATCTGATGAAGTCCAAAGTTGAAATGATTCTGGATCATTTGAGTTCGAACCTGAAGCGAGGATTATGGGATTAATTATGTGTTTTTCCGCGAAATTTAATCGAATATTACGAAATAAGTGTGCTTTATTGGAGTATTGAGTCTCCAAAATAAGAATACATTTCGGGTAGTTTAGTAGGTAATCAGTGTCTAAATCCTCTGCTGGATGTAGTAAAAAAAAGGGTTGATCTTCCTCTAGTTCACCAAGTTGATGTTTGGTAATTAATGGAAAATATCCTGCTTTAGTGCTGTAATTATTGATCCAGTTTTCATAGGTGCAAAGTACTTTTAACGTGCCTGGAGTCTCGAAAGTGAGCTGTTTCTCTCCAATATAAACAATGTCTGCTGCCGCATCGGAAATATTCCATTTGTCCAATGGCACAGAGTACAAATACCCGAATCCAAAAAGATGGGCAGGTTTTATTAGGTCAATTGCACTTAAATCTGCTACAACAACGGGAACTTGTGACCCACCTAAAGTGAGTATAGTGCTTGTTTCACGGCGCTCATGACTGAAAGGGTCATAGCTCAATTGATTTTTGTTTGGAGGCAGCAGAAGCACGTTCTCATCTTCAAACTTGAGTAGGAGTTTTTGTGCCACGGGAATTTCAGCTTCTGGATCCTCGGTTAAAGAAACGCGAATCGTATCGCCTAAACCATCTTCTAAAAGTGCCCCAATCCCAACTGCGGATTTGATTCTGCCATCTTCTCCATCACCAGCTTCAGTTACACCTAAGTGTAAAGGGTAATTCATGCCCTCGTGTTTCATGGTTGCCACAAGTAATCGATAGGCTTGAACCATGACAAGGGTATTGCTCGCCTTCATTGACAAAACAATTTGATGGTAGTCATTTTTGATGCAAATGCGTAAAAATTCCATGGCCGAGGCGACCATTCCTTCAGGTGTATCACCGTATCTACTCAATATTCGGTCAGAAAGTGAGCCATGATTGGTTCCAATTCGCATTGCCGTTCCGTGTTTCTTGCATAAGAGTACAAGAGGAGTGAATTTGGCTTCTATGCGCTCTAATTCTGCCTGATAGGATGCATCCGTATAATCGATTTCCTCAAAACGCTTTTTGTCGGCATAATTACCTGGGTTAACCCGAACTTTTTCAACTATTTCTGCCGCTATTTCTGCTGCATTTGGGGTAAAGTGAATATCAGCGACCAAGGGTGTAGTATATCCATTGGCAATCAGTCCAGCTTTAATCAATCGTAAATTTTCTGCCTCTTTCTTACTGGGAGCAGTTAATCGGACGATTTCACAACCAGCGTCAATCATGCGAATAGATTGCCCAATGGAACCTTCTGTGTCCATCGTATCTGTGGTCGTCATGGATTGAACACGAATAGGATTGGTGCTTCCAAGAGTGATATTTCCAACTGGTACAGCTCGGGTTTCGAAGCGTTTTCGATTCGAATAATCGTCGCAATATGGAGGTAAATTTTCTAAAGACATTGTTCGGGAAATCAAGTAAAAACTGAACAAAAATAGCGAATATTGACCTCAAAAAGGCAGTTAGGAACGGTACATTCCTACTAAAAAAGTATAAAACTTGCATGGTTATTGGAACTTTGAGCCCAAATACACGTATCTTTGTCTTTCCCTTAGATCTAAAATGCATGGAACTCAAAAAAGTTAATTACACAAAACCAGGACATGAAGATTTCTATAAAGTATTGCGTAAACGCGTAAACACGTACTTTAAAGACAACAACAAGTCAAGACATGCGAATGCGAATATGGTATTCAAAACCATTTTCATGTTGAGCTTGTACCTGGTACCTTTTATCCTAATCCTTACTGTTTTCGAATCAACTTGGCTCATTATGCTGATGTGGATTTTGGTTGGATTTGGTACTGCTGGAGTTGGTCTCTCAGTGATGCACGATGCGAATCATCAGGCATATTCAAAGAATAAGACTGTCAATAAAATTATTGGAAAGTTAACGAACACAATAGGTGGAAGTGATACGAACTGGAGAATTCAGCACAACGTGTTACACCATACATATACGAATGTTGACGATGTTGATGAGGACATTGACACTGGTGTTCTTATGCGATTTTCGCCCAATCAAAAACGATACAAAGCACATCGATTCCAGCATTTATATGCTTGGTTCTTGTATGGTATGATGACAATTATGTGGTGTACCACAAAAGATTATTCTCAGTTTTCACGTTACAAGAAAATGGGATTGATCAAGACACAAGGTATTACACCGGGATTGATGCTTTTCACAATCATCCTTAGTAAAGTCCTTTATCTAGGTACTTTGATCACACTTCCGATCTTGTTTTCACCACTTCCTTGGTGGGGAACAGTGCTTGGTTTTCTTGCAATGCATTTCGTTGCTGGGTTAACTCTTGCTTTAATCTTTCAACCAGCTCACGTACTACCACGTTCAGATTTTCCTGTTCCAGATCCGTCTGGGAATATTGAATCTGATTGGGCAGTTAGTCAGTTGTTGAACACGGCAAACTTTGCACCAAAAGCACGTCTTTTCTCGTGGTATGTAGGTGGCTTGAACTATCAAGTTGAGCACCATCTCTTCCCGAATATTTGTCACGTACATTACCGTAAGATTTCGGAAATTGTTCGCGACACTGCTTTCGAATACAACATTCCGTACTACTCTTTTGAAACCTTCAGAGGTGCATTAAAAGAACATGCTACATTGTTGTATAGACTAGGGCAAAAAGACATGATTCCGGTTCCTACGGAGGTAATAAAATGAATATAGAGGCCTTTCGTGATCATTGTCTGAGCAAATCAGGCGTGACCGAAGGCTTTCCCTTCGATAAAACGACATTGGTTTTCAAAGTTGCAGGTAAAATGTTCGCATTAGCGAGCATTGAACTCTTCGAATATGTCAATCTAAAGTGCGATCCTGAACGTGCAATTGAGCTTCGTGAAACATATAATGGCGTAAAGTCAGGTTATCACATGAACAAACGGCTATGGAATTCTGTCAGTGTAGATTCTGATGTGCCTGAGCTTCTCTTTATTGAGTTAGTTGACCATTCTTATGACCTCGTGGTTAAATCGCTCCCTAAACGATTACGAGATGGGGTATAGAATTGATAAGTTTGCTTGGAGTGTTCGGTTGGCCAAAACGAGGTCTCAGTCTTCAGACGCAGTTTCGAAAGGTAAAATCCGATTAAATGGTCAGCATGTAAAACCCGCTCGGGATGTGAAGTTGGGTGATGAAGTCCAAGTGATCAGACATACGGCCACATTTACATTTAGGGTGATCCAATTATTGGAGCGAAGAGTTGGAGCAAAACTTGCGCCTGAATATGTTGTGGATATAACCCCTGACGAGGAGCGGGAGAAATTGAGAGTCTATTCGCTAGCCCAATCGACCTATCGACAGCATGGAACTGGTAAGCCTACTAAAAAAGATCGCCGCGACTTGGATGGTTTTATGGAGGATTGGCTCGATGAGGAGGACTAAGAGTGGACACGGCTTATCTCTTTCGCCAAAGCTTTCTCCGGCGGCCGAAGCCTCTGGCGAAGGACTCAGCATAGGAGCTTGGATTCGTTTTTATTTTGGATCAATAATCAATACTAAGGAGAATCGGAAGGTCCATTGATTCAGAGTCAATGTTCGTCCGGAATTATCAAATTCAATGATCTAAACTATTTCAAAGAAAGAGCTACCACAAAGGCACAAATGGCACAAGGAAGGGCTAAGTGGTGTGCACTAGGTAGATTTTACGAACGAAAATCTTGACGAAATTCAAACGATTCCGTGAATGATCGGATTCATTAAGTCAGTGCTAGAGTATAAGTTGAATGTAGTATCAATTCAGGCTTACTGCTAATTAATTCACCCAAGGTTGACTTTAAAGTCAAACAGAAATTAGTGTTATATTCACTTTCCTAGTGTACAACACCTAGCATTACTAAGCACTTACTTGTGTCCTTGCTTTTGGGCAAGGCTTGTGCCTTAGTGATGGCCTTTTTAGCACAAAGAGCGCAATATTGAAATCGCAAATGGTGATCACAAAGTTTCGATAAGTCGAAAGCGTTCTTTAATTAGTAATATAATTGATTAATATCTACTCAGTCGATACGTAAATATTCCTCCTCCACATACAGCCTTAATACCTTTCAATGTCTAGTTCTCGATACGCTTATGACGTAGCTTCAGCATACGCACTATGAGTAAAGCTCTTCCCGATAGCTATCTGGACGAACTGACACATTCGCTATTCGTCTAATAATTTTTCCCACCCAGTCTTTTAGTCTTCGCGTCTTGAAATCTGGACATCTTTCAAACCCAACAACCTACACTCCCCCGACCCAGTCTTTCAGTCTTACTATTTTAAAATCTGGACATCTTTCAAAACCACTCAGTCCTTCAGTCCGAAAGTTTTTCAATTTTTAAACAACTCAAAATCAACGTCCCAACGATCTAATAATCCAAAAATCCAACGATCCGAAAAGTTCCTGTAACTTTTCCCCCCCTTGTAAGTCTTACAATAAACAAAACAAGCTGATGTGAAAGCAGCAAGAAATTAAAAACAAAAGAGATGAAGTTATTTTACGCATTATTAGCAGCATTAATGTTAAGTCCATTTGGATTTGCACAAGAGCAGTCGGAAACAGAAACAGAAATAGAATCAGAGGAAAAATTGGATCCAGATACAACTAGAATTAATCTAGGTAAGACTACGCTAATCTTTATCGAGAATAATGGTGTAGGAGATGAAGAGGATGGGTTGCCATGGACAGAGGAACGTATAGAGGAGGAAGAAAAGAAATCTAAGCATAGTGAAGCACATTGGGCAGGAGTTGATTTGGGAGTTGGTATCTTAATGGATGCGAATATGGACAACAATTTTACTGATCACCCCTATTGGAAAAATGACATCGCGAAATCTCTCGTGTTCAATTTAAACGTGTACGAACATAAATTCAATTTTGGGACACCATTCGTTGGATTAACGACTGGATTGGGCTTTAGCTTCACGTCTGTTGGCTTTAATGATAATTATTTACTTACGACCAATGCAGACACATTATTTGCCGAGATAGACACTGTAAACAGCTATTCGAAGAATAAGTTAAAGGCTAGTTACCTTACTGTTCCATTAATGTTGGAGTTCATGACAAATCGTGATGAAGGTAAAAGCTTTTACCTCGCAGCAGGAGTTGTAGGTGGAGTTCGAATTGCATCAAAAACAAAGAGAGTTGGAGAGTTTGAGGGCAAGGAATTCAAAGAGAAGGTAAAAGGAACCTATGCATTGAATCCTTTTAAATTGGACGCAGCTGTTCGATTGGGATATGGCAACTTTGGAGCCTTCGCTAACTATAGCTTATTGCCATTATTTGACACGAAAAAGACACTAGAAGTTTATCCTTTGACGTTTGGTTTATCGCTCAATTTTTAATGTCATCATAGGAAAAGAAAAAGGGTGATGGAACAATTCCATCACCCTTTTTTAATAGGTATTATTGATTCCGATCCAGATCAGAATTAATTTTTTACTACGTTAAACTGAGAAGATAAACCGTTATCAAGTGTTACGTTGAAGATGTAAAGTCCTGATTCAAGATCAGCAATATTTACAACAGCATTTCCATTAGCAAATGAAAGTGCATCAGTCATAACTACTTTACCAGCGAGATCAGTAACAACGATCGTTCCACCTTCAGTCGTTTCGATTGAAATAGTTACGATATCTTTTGCAGGGTTTGGATAAGCAATACCTTCAATTGTTCCGTTTTCATCAAGATCCTCATAAGAGTAGCTATCAACGTTTCCAACTCTAGCTGCTAATGATGGATTCAAATCCATTCCAAATCCAGATGCAGTATAAACACCATCATTCTCTACAGGCCCAAGTGGCTGAAGATATTGTCCTTCGTTCCATAAGTAGTTCATGTTCGTGTTGTAACCAAGGAATACATCAAGGTTTACAGTTTGAACACAGAATAAGAAACGTTGGTTATCTTCTAATTGAACAGGGAAGTTCAAAGCTCCATAAACAGTTTCTCCTTGAAGATCTGAAGGATAGTAGTAATAACCATTTCCAATTGGGTTCAAGTTATTGAATCCAATCGCCGCATCATTCAAATCTGTAAAGACATCTTCCCAACGATAAACGTATAGTGCAATCTCTTCACCCGTTAAATCTACTGCACTACCAAGAGCGTGGAAGTAGAAACCTTCAACACCAAGACGACTTCCATTCGCGTTGTCGAAATTGATACATGTTGAGAATGTTGATGTATTCGTAGAAGGACGATACCCAGCATTCTGAGTTGGCAGTCCAGTCAACGTATCAAGATTCGCAAGTGTGTAAATAGAATCACTTACCATGAATGAAGTCATAAGCTCATTATCAGAATCAAAATCATCAGAAAGACTATCCAAAGCAAGGCTATACGTTAACGTATAAACACCAGCTGGGTAAGTTGCAGATGAGAATTGTGAGAAGTTGATTGCCTGTGAAGGATCAACATCCATGCTATCTCCAGCTAGGATAGTTGGAAGAGTTACCGTTTCACTGAAAAGGTTTCCACCAGGTCCATCAACACTTGCCGTAAGCGACATGCTTG
>JBLHON010000068.1:0-13975 GCA_047621865.1 Crocinitomicaceae bacterium
TTTATCAATTTCATCCAAGACAAAAACTGGATTGGCACTTTCCCCTTTTTTGATACTCTGGATCACACGCCCAGGCATTGCTCCAATATACGTTTTACGATGTCCTCTAATCTCAGATTCGTCGTGTAATCCTCCCAGTGACATTCGGATGTATTTCCGTCCTAATGCTTCAGCAATCGACTTCCCAAGAGATGTTTTCCCAACTCCGGGAGGGCCATAGAAACACAAAATAGGCGATTTCATATTGCCTTTCAACTTCAATACAGCTAAGTATTCAAGAATTCGTTCTTTCACTTTCTCGAGGCCATAATGATCTCGTTCTAGAATTTTACGGGCACGTTTCAAATCTAAATTATCCTTCGAGTACTCTCCCCACGGCAAGTCGAGCATTAAATCGAGGTAATTCAGTTGTACAGTATATTCAGCTCCTTGAGGATTCATTCTCCCGAGCTTGTCCAACTCTTTGTAGAATAATTTCTCAACGACTTCATTCCATTTTTTCTTACCTGCACGTGTGCGCATTTCAGTTACGTCTGATTCCTGGGGGTTATCTCCAAGTTCATCCTGAATCGTTTTCATTTGCTGATGCAAGAAATATTCGCGCTGTTGGCGATCCATGTCCTTTCGAACTTTCGATTGAATATCATTACGCATTTCCAACATCTGGATTTCGAGCGTCAAATGCTCAAGAACCATCATCACACGTTTTCGAATGTCGAGTTCTTCCAACATTTCCTGTTTCTTGGCAACGTCTGCGTTCATGTTAGATGAAACGAAGTTTACAAGAAACGTTGGGCTGTCAATATTTCCAATCGCAAAAGAAGCTTCAGATGGAATGTTTGGACTGTCTTGAATAATTTGTAATGCCAAATCTTTAATCGATTTGAACATTACTTTCATTTCTTGATTCTTCTCATCTACTCTAGATTCCTGGAGCAATTTGATTTTTGCCTTCATGTAAGGCTCAGTCTCGAGTGGTTGAACTAACTCAAAACGTCGTTTCCCTTGAATAATAACAGTGGAACTTCCGTCAGGCATTTTCAACAATCGAATAATTTGAGCAACTGTTCCTACAGAATTCAAATCAACGAATTCTGGTCGCTCTTCACTTACATCTTTTTGCGAAACAACCCCAATAATCTTGGAGCCCTTATTCGCATCCTGAATCAACTTTATAGATCTATCTCGTCCAACTGTGATTGGAATCACAACTCCTGGGAAGAGAACATTATTTCTCAACGGCAAAATTGGAAGCTCATCAGGGAATGTTTGCTTGTGCATATTCTCCTCTTCCTCGGCTGTAATCAGAGGTATAAATTCTGCGTCCGCCTCTATCTCTGCCGTAAATTCTAATGTATCTTTATCAAAAAAATCACTCATATATCTTATCCTAACAGTGTTCTACGTCAATGTGTCAGACTTTCTTTACGAAAAGTCATTTCAAGATCAACAATCTTGTGAAACTAACTTGTTCAAAGCATGTGCCACTTGTCAATCTCTGCAATTTTGTCGCTTATTTGGCAGCAATGCTCTTGAGAATTGCAATTTCGTCATCAGAAAGTGATATCCCGCGACGAGTCATCATATTATTTGCGCTGACCAATGCTTTATCGAAATCATACTTATCTCCCTCACTTCCCCATGTAAACGAGTCAATAAATTTAGGAGGGAAATCGGCACCAAATACGTTACTCGACACACCTACAACTGTTCCTGTATTGAACATGGTATTGATCCCACATTTCGAGTGATCCCCCATTGTCAAGCCCATGAATTGCACTTCAGTTTGCTCTTCAATCCCCGATTTATAGGAATATGCTTTCACCAAACCATAATTATTCTTGAGATTAGATGTGTTTGTATCTGCTCCCAAATTACACCACTCCCCTATCAATGAATTCCCTAAAAAGCCATCGTGCCCTTTATTCGAATACGCATAAAAGATACAGTTATTGACCTCTCCACCAACCTTACAATGTGGTCCAAGCGTGGTGGGACCATATATTTTCGTCCCCATCTTCAATGCGCTATTTTCACACATAGCAAATGGGCCACGAACCATGGAGCCTTCCATAATTTCGGCGTTTTTGCCAATGTAGATAGGTCCATCTGTAGTATTCAAGATTGCAGCCTCTACCTTTGCTCCTTCTTCAATAAAAATTTGAGTTGGATCGCCAATTAGCGTGTTAGAGCTTGACAGTTGTCGTGATGCTCTACCTGCACTTATCAAGTTAAAATCATTGACAAGTACTTCCCCATTCTTCTTATACAAGTCCCAACGTTGATCAATTAATGTGAAGTCTGCTCCATCATATTCAATAGTGCCATCTAATCCAGTTCCATTCGTCGCGATCCAGAGATCTCCGCGCATCAATTTAGCATTGGAAGCAAGATTCTTAAGAGAAGCTACTATATCATGATTAGGAATAACACACGCATTTACGCGGATTCCTTTGTCGCTATTTGCAAACTTAGCAGAGCTGTTATTGAACTCAGATGCCCACGCGATCGTACATTCAGGAAGTAGCAGTTGCCAACGTTCATCATTGGTAAAGATTCCCATGCGAAGATTCCCAATTGGGCGCGTAAGTGTTAATGGATAAAAATCCATCAACTTAGAACCATCATCAAGTCGTATAACCATTGTTTAATTCGTTTCTAACAATCGTTTCTTCGAGACGATTAATAGTCCAATAAAAGTAATAAATGAATTCAAAACGATTAGTTCGAACCCAAAAACGTAGTTTCCAAAGATTCCAGGCTCCCCTTCAGCAACTCCAGGAGCGCCACATGAGAAGTACCACATGAAGAAGGTGAGAAGAATGGAGATCAAACAAACAATTGGTACATAGATATCAGTAATTCCCCTCCTAAAAAGGATTCCAAAGAAGAACATTCCTATTAACGGTCCATACGTGAAACTTGCGAATTTCATAAGCAGTCCAATTGCAGCACTATCAGTAAACTCCTTCAGAAGAAGTACCACCAAGACGAGCACAATCGACATTACTACGTGTACAGTTCTTCGCGTGCGTTCCTGTTCAGCTCTGCGTTTTCTTTTCAAGCCAAGGAAATCAATGGAAAATGAAGTTGTAAGAGAAGTTAAGGCAGAATCAGCGCTCGAATAAGCCGCGGCAATTAATCCTAACAGAAACAAAACTCCGAGTGCTGGTCCTACTCCTTCACCCATTACAACTGACGAAAAGAGATAATCACTTCCGATTGCTTTGCTTTCAATTCCCGCAATTACTTCTGGCATTTTTGCTTCTGCATACATATACAGAAGTGCCCCTAAAACTAGGAACACCAGATTAACAACCACGAGCACAGTGGCCATACTGATCATATTCTTCTGCGCTTCTTTTGTGTTCTTACAGCTCAAATTCTTCTGCATCAAATCCTGATCGAGACCTGTCATTCCAATGGTAATAAACATTCCACCAAAGAAATGTTTCAAGAAATGATTCTTACTCATTAAATCATCAAAAAAGAAAATTTGAGAGTACTTGCTTTCACTCACGGAACTCACCAACCCCTTACCCGCAGACAAATCCAGTGCATCGCTGATAAACCAAACTGTTACGATCACGGACGTTAGCATTACTGCAGTTTGCAATGTATCTGTCCAAACGATTGTTTTAATTCCACCACGACTCGTATAAATCCAGATGAGCAAAATCGAGATGACAACAGTTACCCAAAATGGCACTCCCCACTCCTCAAACAGAATTGATTGAAGCACTTTAGCTACCAGCAACAATCTAACAGAGGCCCCAAGTATTCTCGCAACCATAAAGAATGAAGCACCCGTTTTATGACTCCAGAACCCAAACCGATCTTTTAGGTATTCGTAAATTGAGGTAACTTTTAAGCGATAAAAAAGAGGAAGCAGAACGTAGGCAACAACAAAATAACCAACAAAATAGCCTAGCACAGCTTGCATATAGCTGAATTGATTGGCTTCATCTCCAACCCAACCAGGAATTGAAATGAATGTTACTCCACTTAGAGAAACTCCAATCATTCCAAAAGAAACGAGGTACCAGGGTGATTTCCGATTTCCAGTAAAGAAAGCATCATTATCTGCTTTGCGCGAAGTAAAATAGGAGATCCCTAGAAGTACTGCAAAGTAGGCGATTAGCACGGTAAGAATTAGGCCAGCTGTCATTTTGATTATTTTACCTGATAAATGTACTCTTTTTAGGAAGATTGGGATGCGAGAAGGATTGTTGGATGTTGGTTTAAAAAGGGAGTTGGATAATATGAATCGTCCAAGGAGAAAGAAGAGATGAAAAGAAAAGCAAGAAAGGACAGGACATACAGGGAGAAGAGAAGGCAAAAGATTCTACCACAAGGGTACAAAGAACACAAAGCCCATGATGGAGTGCTCAAGGACTGAATCGTTTCGATTCAATGGGGTTTGATAGATATCGCTCGTTAATTTGAGACTGTATGTTCTCGAACGCTTTCGTCGAGCTCCTATGCTGAAGCTTCGGCGAAAGAATAAGCTTCAGCGAAGGAGCATACACCCCATAAAAATGTGGCGCGCGATAGCTATCGGGACGAACTGACAGTCTGAATTCGGACAATCGAATAATCTATCCAATGATCTAACGATCCAATGATCCAACAATCCAATTAACCATCCTGTTACTTTTGTGCGAGTTAGAATTCTATATTTGTATCAACAATTTAGATCCATGGGAAATATCATCTTACAAATAGTCTTAATTATTGTTCCAGCTGGTGCTGTATTGCTTATGGCAATGGCATTTCTGCGAAAATCTGGAGAAAAAGAAGTGCGTGCCGCGCATATTGAATTGAAGCGAGAACGTCAGAAGTTTTTCTTACCATCCAGAGTTGAGGCCTACCAACGATCAGTATTGTTGATGGAACGGATTCATCCGAATAGTTTAGTGATGCGTCATCAAAACCCAGGACTTCCAGCCATGGCAATGCAGGTGAAATTGTTAGAATCTATTCGTCAGGAGTACGAGCACAATATAGCACAACAGCTTTTTGTTTCGTTGCCTGCATGGGAACTTGTAAAGAAATCCAAGGAGGAGACGATTAAGATCATTCACCTTGCTGGAAAGCAAATGAGCGAAACGTCCATGGCGTTAGATTTATCCGCGAAAATCTTCGAAATAGTTGCGGAAGTTGGAACGATGCCAACAGAGATTGCTGTTGATGTCCTCAAGAAAGAGCTTCAAGATTTATTCTAACTTAGTGGCATGAGAAAATTAACATTATTACTACTCGTTACGTTTCTGTCTTCGTCTATACTATTCGCGCAGGAAACGACAAAGCTTATTAAGTTTACAAATTCAACAGCGAAATTCACTGTGCCAGCAGGGAGTTCATGGGAAATCGTGAATATCTTTTCACAATCTATTGGATCAAAAGGAATATATCAGGATGATAATGGGTACGTACAAGCGGATGTAGTGAGAGTTTTTCTTAAAAGTATCAATGGCGAAATCATGACTGATTTAGCTACAAATAAATTGGGCCCAGTATATTTTCGTGGACCAAATCACGAGCGCACACAGCATCTGCCACTAGTACTTCCTGAAGGTACAGTATTCGAACTTCTAATCACTTCGGGAGATTATATGGTAAAAGGAAAAAGTAAATGTATCCCGGATAATGCCTTAACTGGCTATATCAGCCTGAGGCAAACTGAGAATTCGGCACCATAATCGACTTTCGATAATCATTCCATGATAAAAGAGAGATCCCCAATATCTATGCGATCTCCAATAATTAGTTTTGCGCGTTTTCGCAATTCAATTTCACCATTTCTGTACACTTCGCCATCCGAGACAATCATCTTAGCGTGACCTCCAGATTCAGCTATACCAACAACTTTGAGCAGACGAATTAGCTCAATATGTTCACCTTCAATTTTAAAATTTTCAACTTTATATGCCATGTTTCTTCTTGTAACATTCGTGGATTTTCTCCGCTGCCTGAAAAGAAGTAATCTTTCCATCCAATACAGCTTGTTCATTTAATTTCAATTCCTTCTGAAGGGTTTCATCTCCGAAAAAATCACTCAAAATTAATTCTTTTAAGGTCTCTGACAACCACATTTTATCCTGCTCTTTGCGATTCATCTCAAATGATCCAATGAGCTTCGTGTGATTCGAAAAAGAATCGATTACCTCAATTGCTTCTTTAATATTTTCTCCCGTGATTGCACTGCACGTGAAGACTTTTGGAATCCAGTCATTTTGATTGGGTGGAAACAGATGCATTGCATTCTTGTATTCTCGTGCTGCGATTTTTGATTTCTTGACATTGTCACCATCTGCTTTTGTGATTACAAGTGCGTCTGCCATTTCCATAATCCCCTTCTTGATTCCCTGTAGCTCATCTCCAGCTCCCGAAAGCATGAGAAGAAGAAAGAAATCAACCATTGATTTGACCATGGTTTCTGATTGTCCAACACCAACAGTTTCGACTAAAATATAGTCAAAGCCGGCTGCCTCACAAAGCAGAATACTTTCTCGTGTCTTTCTTGCTACGCCACCAAGTTTATCACCTGCAGCTGATGGTCGAATGAAAACATTTTGGTCTACAGAGAGTTCATTCATGCGTGTTTTATCACCCAAAATACTCCCACCAGAAACGCCACTTGAGGGATCTACAGCAAGCACTGCAATTTTTTTATCCATGGAAGAGAGTACTTTCCCGAAGGACTCAATAAACGTACTTTTCCCAACACCAGGAACACCTGTTATTCCAACACGAATAGAATTTCCAGAAAAAGGAAGACAGAGTTGAATTAATTCATTGGCGAGTGCACGATGCTCACTCAATTGACTTTCGACCAATGTGATTCCCGAACTCAGTGCAGCAGATTCGCCAGATCGAATTCCATCAAAAATTTCAGAAGGCGTCATTCGTGAACGACGGTCCTGTTTCTTTTTGATCCATTCTTCGATTTTCTTCTCCTTCATGTCCTTTAATTCCAATTCAAAGATAATTCTATTGTCCAAATAGAAATATATTCATAATTTGCTTAGCAATTTCACGTTCTAGAAAACGAAATAACATTCGTCCCACGACGGGCAATCTTAAATTATGGAAAAAGTAATACTTGTAGATGCACAAGATCAACCCATTGGTGAGGTGGAGAAGCTTGAAGCCCATGAAAAGGGAATGCTACATCGTGCTTTTTCAGTGTTTATTTTCAATGAGAAAAATGAACTTCTCCTTCAAAAAAGGGCATCTTCAAAATATCATTCAGGTGGACTTTGGTCGAACTCATGCTGCAGCCATCCAAGAATTGGAGAGAATATTAGAGATGCAGGGCAGCGTCGTTTGCAAGAAGAACTTGGATTTACGACAGATCTCAGCTTTATTTTTTCGTTTATTTACCAAGCCGAGTTAGATCATGGATTAACAGAACATGAATTTGATCACGTATTGATTGGCCACTATTCTGAACCACCAAATTTAAACCCCGAGGAAGTTGAAGACTGGCGCTATATATCAATGGAGGAGATTGAAGAAAACATCAAGCAGACTCCAGACGATTATACGATTTGGTTCAAAGTGATTTTTGATCGAGTTAAAACTGTTTTGGCCGAGCATACCAAGTAAGAGAACAAATGAACTATTATTATCTGCTTCTCGATTTATCCATCATCACGCTTCCAATCCTGTTTAGCGCTAACAAACATGTTCATTTTTTCAGCAATTGGAAAAGTGCACTTCTGGCCTCTACAGTGATTGCAAGCACATTTCTGATTTTAGGAATCATTTTTACTTCGAAAGGAATCCTTGGATTAAATCCTGTTCATTGTAGAGGAGCAAATGTTGCGATCGTTCCGTTCGAAGAAATTCTCTTTTTCCTTGTCACGCCATTTTCTTCCATCTTCATTTATGAGAACTGTAAGTATTATCTGCGTAGATGGGAATTGACTTGGCTCAATCGAATTCTGATTCTAACCTACACTCTATTCAGCTTGGCAATGACTTGGTATCTAACAGTGGACTGGTATATCTTGAGTTTAATTACTGCTTCAGGATTCGTTCTAACTTGGTGGATACTCAATAAATCGCTAAAAAAGATTGGGGTAACATATCTAATTTCTCTTCTACCTTCGTACTTCATTTATTCTATAATTAAAGGTAGTTCTGAGCGAGGATCTTTGGATAATTGGAGTTATCATTTTGAGATAATAGTCTTCAGTTTCATCGTGGTCACGTCCTCCATTCTAGTATATGAATTCATTCAAAAACGCAGGTACAGATGAAACGAATTGGATTAATGTCTGATACACATGGTTTTGTAGACCCAAAAATTTATGAATACTTCGCAGATGTGGATGAGATTTGGCATGCAGGAGATGTTGGTGAGGTCACTGTGATTGATGAACTACGAAAATTTAAGCCGGTGATTGGCGTCTACGGGAATATTGATGACGCGACAGTTCGACAGGAATTTCCAGAATTTCAACGGTTTAAATGTGAGGAAGTGAATGTGCTGATGACCCATATTGGCGGGAAACCTGGGAAGTACAGCAAACCAGCTTATGAAGAGTTGTTGAATGGCTCACCCGACGTATTTATTTGTGGTCATTCTCATATCCTTCTGGTTAAACAAGATCCTCGTCATAAGATGCTATGGATGAATCCTGGGGCATGCGGATACAAAGGCTTTCATCAAGTAAAAACAATACTTCGATTTTCAGTTACGAAAGATCGTCTGCATGATTTGGAAGTCATTGAATTGGGCAAGCGAGTTTAGTTAGATCCGAATTCCAACCACACACACATCATCTACCTGCTCATGATCCATCTTCCAATTGTCGAATGCTGCACCAAGTAAATCATGTTGCTCTTTCATTGGTTTACCACTGAGGGTTGCAATAAGATCCTTAAAGGGTTTGTACTTAAATTTCTTTCCGCCTTCTCCTCCAAATTGATCAGCAAAACCATCAGAGAAAAGAAAAATTTCATCTCCACTAGAGAGCTGACGACTAATCTTCTCAAACTTTTTCCGCTCGTGATAAACTCCAATTGGTTGGCGCGACGAAGGGAAAATTTGAAAATCATCTTTCGATAAAATGTAAATTGGATTATTTGCGCCTGAATATTCTAATTCCAATGTTTCCAAATTGATTCTACAGAATGAAATATCCATGCCATCACTCATTTTCTGATTGCCTTGGGTGAATCTATCACAGACGATATCTGCCACTCGATCCAAGATATCCCCTGGATCTCGCAATTGAAGTTCTTTAACTACACGATTCAAAGCATTCGAGCAGATAACGCTTACCATAGCTCCAGGAACGCCATGGCCAGTGCAATCTGCAACTGCAATAAAGACATCATCTCCTAACTTTTCGAGCCAATAAAAATCACCAGAAACCACATCTTTTGGTCGATAGAAAATAAAATAATCGTTGAAATTGCTATCAAAACTCCCATCAGAAGGCAAGAGTGAAGATTGAATTTTCAGTGCATAATCGATCGAATCACTAATACTCTTGTTCTTTTCCTCGATCATGAGCTTTTGCTCAAGCAAGAGCTTCTTCTGTGCATCTTCCTCCCGTAAAATCTTCCGTGCATAGAGTGTCAGAATTAGTGCAATTACCAATATGATCACAAACATTCCGAGTGCGTTCGTTAAATATTCAGAACGAACATCTGCGATAAATGAAGTGAAATCTTCATCTGCTTCAAGAAGTGCTACTACTCGACCATCACTTGATTGGATTGGATAAAAAGCAGAGAGCCATATCCCATTTTCGGTTTCATAGCGAGGAATAGTACCACCAACTTTCATTTTCGTCTTCAGCACCTCTGGGTATTCTTTATAAGAATCCTTGAAATAAACATTGTCCCCGGATCGAATACCATAGAGAAAAACATCATTCTTAGTATCATAAGTGAGCATGTACATTGGGGAGTTAATCGTGTTGATTTTAACTGCCTTATTCATGATCTCATTGTACTTCTGATACGTTTTATCTGAATCAACATCAGTGATTGAACCGAATTTATTATTCAGCATTAATTGCTCGATTTCGTCACCATCAATCTGGATAGCAACTGAACCAACAACTGCACTCAACTTATCGTACTGGCCTTTTTCTTGAAGAGCTAGCTGATTAAAGTACCCGAAAAGAAGAAAAAAGGTAGACAAACCTATCGTGAGAAGATAAATCACGAACATTACTCTTGTCGAAGAGTTTTTTAGGATGGTAGCTAGAAAATTACTCACGGAAATAGATGCGTTTCAGAATTAGTAGACTGATGCTAATATAGATATAGAGATTGAACATTCATCGAATATTTTTAATAATTGCTCGATTTCAATTGATTTATCATAACTCCAACGGAAAAATCGTACTAAATAGAATTTTTCACTTTACTTTGCGTTACTGCTTTATGAAAATTATACTTCTCCTTCTTTCTATACTTGCGACTTCCTTCGCAGATGCTCAAACTGGTGGACTAAATGCATTTCCGTTTCTAGATTTGATGTACAATGCAAGAGAGGCATCCTTGGGTGGGGATTATCTGACTGGCTATGGCGATGATGTAAATATGGGTGTGAGCAATCCATCTCTATTAAATCCAGAAATGCACAAAATGGTAAGCGTCAATCAATCTCTTTTAGCTGGCGGAATTAATTATGGGATGTTTAATTATGGTTTCGGGATTAAAGATCAAGGGACAATGGTCGCCTATATTAAGTATGTCAATTATGGCAAGATGGATCGGCTTGAGGCAAATGGTTTAGGAGAAGGCACCTTCAGTCCTTTTGAGATGATTGCTGGGGCTGGCTATGGGAAGCAAATAAATAAACGAATTTCTGTTGGCGTTAAAACAAACTTGATCTACTCACAGTTAGAGACTTACTCGTCATTTGGCGCCAGTGTTGATTTGGCTGGAACGATTAGAAATGATGAAAAGGGATATTTATTCACTGCACACGTGAAGAACTTTGGTTATCAGTTCAAGGCGCATACAACTGGTAACAGAGCACCACTTCCCGTAGAATTTCAATTAGCAGGAGCCTACAAGCTTCCTCACGCCCCATTTCGCTTTACATTACTTGCTCATCATTTGAACAAATGGGACATTACTTACAATGATCCTAACTTGGTGCCAACAATTGATCCATTGACTGGAGACAGCATCCCTGTTAAGCGTGCTGGTTTCTTTGAAAAATTAGGTCATCATTTCACGTATCAGTTAGAAATGGATCTAGGTAAAGTACTGCGAATACGAACGGCTTTTGACTATCATAGACGCAAGGAATTGGCGCTTTCATCGCGGCCTGGAGCGGCAGGTTTTTCCTTTGGTTTGGGGCTTCATTTCAGCAAATTTCGCCTTGATTATGGCTTCATTATTTATTCCCGTTCTGGATTTAACAACATTTTAACACTGTCCTCAAACCTCTCTAAATGGCGCAAGTAAGTCAGTAAACACTAGTATCCCCATAGATTTTTTGTTTTGCACCTCCCCATGTTCACTTCTTTTTTGAAACCTTTCCGAAAAAGATGAGTACATTAGCACAAACCAAACAATATAATTTTTATGAAAAAGTCAATTTTAGCAGTTGCGGTTCTTTTGGGAACGTCTGCGACCTTCGCTCAAGACCTAACGTCTAAGAAAGGTGAAAGCTATTTGCCAGAAAGTGGAGATTGGTCAGTATCTATTGATGCTACACCACTTTTAGGATATGTCCAAGGTATCTTTGGATCAAATGGCAGTACATCTGCAGGATCATGGTCTTTCTTGAATGGTAACAATACGATTACAGGTAAATACTTCACGTCAGATGAAATGGCAATAAGAGGTGGTATTAACATCGGAATGTCTTCAACTACTGAGAACGCTTACACTGACCGACTTGATGAAGTTACTGGCCTAGCTATTTCGCCTCAGGAGAATGTTATTGATTCGAAGAAAACTTCAACAAACCAAATCTTCCTTACAGGAGGTGTTGAGTACAGAAAAGGATCTACACGTTTACAAGGTTACTATGGTGGTGAACTTGGACTTGGATTCGGTGGTGGTACGAAAGAAGAATACACGTACGGAAACAACCATGTTTTTGGAGTTACAAACAACTTGACTAGTGCAGTTGATCTTACTACGGATGTTGTAAGTACTACTCAAAAAGGTGGTATCATGTTCGGATTGAGAGGATTTATTGGAGCTGAGTACTTCGTATTGCCTAAATTGGCAATAGGTGGTGAGTTCGGATGGGGTCTTGGATTCACATCAACAGGAGAAGCAACATCAGTAAATACTCAGGTTAATGCTGCAGGTACTGCTCTTGAAGATGCAACTAATGAAACTGGTGCTAAAGGATCTACTTTCAACTTGGGAACTGATAACTCAGGTATGTTCGGACCAACTGGTTCATTGAGAATTTCTTTCTACTTCTAAGAGGCAGAAAACACATTCTAAAAAAGGGTACTCGTTAATTCGAGTACCCTTTTTTTTGTGATCACCTATTTTATTCCTTTCTTTGTGTAGTGGATCAGAGCAACAAGATTACAATAGCTATTGACGGCTTTTCTTCCTGTGGGAAGAGTACGTTAGCACGAGAATTGGCAAGGTCACTTCATTATGTTTTCATTGATTCAGGAGCCATGTATCGTGGCGTCACTCTTCACGCCATTAGAACTGGCTGTATTGTCAACAAAGAAATCAATCGGAGAATGCTCATTCACAGTCTCTCTGAAATTGAATTGAAATTCCAACTCAACCCTGATACAAAAACTCCTGAATTGCTTCTGAATGGTGAAAATGTTGAACAACAAATTCGTACGCCAGAAGTATCGTCATTTGTGTCACCTGTAGCAGCAATTAAGGAAGTACGAACCAAATTGGTGGCAGAACAACGCTCAATGGGAATGACCGGTGGGATTGTGATGGATGGACGGGATATTGGATCAGTTGTATTTCCAAACGCAGAACTAAAGCTATTCATTACTGCAGATATGGAAGTTCGCGTCGAACGCCGTTATCAAGAATTACTTTTTCGAAAATTTGAAACTACACGTGACGAAGTTCGGGCAAATTTAAGTCGTCGTGACCATATTGATAGTACTCGAAAAGAAAGTCCACTTACTCAAACGGATGACGCAATTGTGATCGACAATACTGATTTATCGAGAGAAGAACAGCTCGGAAAAGCACTCGATTTAGTAGAGAAGGCACTAACTTCCATCGCTTAATATTGTTTATGTTAATTAAATAACATAAGATTGGTTTTTTCACGATTTTTTTGATTACATTGACCACTTATTCACTCAATTCACTATGAGCTCTATCAGCAAAGTAACGGAAGACATTATCAATAGAAGTCCATTCTTGCGCGAAGCTATGACGGAAGATCTGATTAATATTTCTGCTCTAGCGCGAAAAATCAAACCTGAAATTGAAAAGGCTACTAGCAAGGAAATCAAGGAGGGCGCGATTGTTATGGCGATTAAACGGATGGCGCCAGGAATTTATCACAAAGTAGATGTCAAGATCAACAACGTTATTGGTGGGATTGGCGATTTCTTAGTGCGAAGCGATTTAATCGACTTTACGTTCGAAAATTCTGAATCCATTCAATTGGCGCAGAGTCAACTCATTCAATTTTTAGCTGACGACAAAGATTGTTTTTTCACACTATGTAAGGGAATTACAGAGACAACGTACATTTTGAATGCAAAATATGCGACTGACGCGCGTGGTTTCTTTTCTCAGGAAAATTTAAAATCTCACAATCAGAATTTATCCTCAATCACTGTTAAGCTTCCAAAAACGAATACGGAAACCTACGGAGTTTACTATTATATTCTAAAGCATCTAGCTTGGGAAGGGATAAATATTGAGCAGGTTGTATCCACTTCAAATGAGTTTACTGCAATCGTAAATTCGGATGATATTGATGAAGCGTTTAAAATCTTAATGCAGCTGAAACGAAATATCTAGACAGCTACTG
>JBLHON010000069.1:0-13969 GCA_047621865.1 Crocinitomicaceae bacterium
AATCATTGCCCCAAAATTAATCCACTGATCAGTTGGTCGAGGAATAAACCCAGGTTCTACACGAACGCTATCTGTCACAGTTTGATCATCACTGAAGCCAAAGATGATCTTCTCACCTCCTTCATTATAATAATCATAATAGTAATCTCCAATTATATCTTCTTTTGTCGAGAGAAACCCAACTTTGAAAAAAGACTCTATTCCCTCAACGAATTGCCCGTGAAGATTAACGTCCACACCATATGCATATGCTACAGCATCATTGTTTGCATAGTAGCGTGTACGAACATTATCAATCTCATAAGGATTCACATCCCACAGGTATTTATAATAGGCTTCTGCCGAAAATTTAAATGGAACCTCTCGATCCCACATACTAAAGTAGAAATCTGCACCCGTTACAACATGCACTGATTTCTGAGCCTTAACATCCGTATTAAGCTCTCCAGTAAACGTTCTAAATTCACGGTAAAATGGAGGTTGATAATACATTCCTGCGGCAAAACGGATGTTCACATTTCTTCGCATAATCTTGCCATCCTGCACCATGTAAATGCGTGGCGAATACGTCAGTGAAACTCGAGGTGTGATGTAAAACTCGTCATTTGCTGAAGTATAACCAGCACGACCACCATAACTCAAACGCCATTTAGCAAGGGATTCATGAATTGTATCTGTGTATACTTTCTCAAACTTCTTATTATCCTTCCCTTTGATCTTTTTGGTGACTGAAACAACATTATTCTTCTTGTTGTTCGACCAAGAAGAGTTCATCTGAATGAAACTCGTGTAGCGCTGAGATCTCAAATTCAGCTTGCCTTTAATTGTTTCGAGTAAGACAAGATCATTTCCTGTGCTCTGTGGTTGCGAATAGCCAGCAGAATCGACCACTTTCCATTCACTTAAAACATCAAAGAAATCATCCACTTGGAAGTTTACACCCCATCTCAATTCATGCTTTCGAGACAACAATCTAGCCGTATCTTTGAAGCCATTTTTAAAGGTATGATCCCCTCTATGGTAGACATTCATGATGGTTGCATTCAAGCGATTTCGCGCATGTGTTCTAAATGCCCCAACTCCCAATGTCGAGATAGAATCTCCAAACTCTTCCTTGTTAGGATCAGTCTCCAATTCGTTGATGTAATATTCTCCTAGGATATCAAAATACTCGCGCTCATCTGTATTGAAGACAGTTGCATAAAAATCTAAATTGGTCTTCTTTGTAGCCTTCCACTTCACTGAAGTACCACCAGTGAGTGTCTGAAATCGAGTTTGTTCCTCTCCTTCATAATAGACGACAAATGAATAAGCCTCATTTGCTGTTCCAAAATCTGTGCGTTGAGAAACGGGCGTAAATCGATAATTGTTCGATGAGAAATGTCCAATAATTGACCAATTCACCTTTTCAGTGATAAAGAAATTGGTAAGAAATTGTGCATCCCAGAAGACAGGATTATAGGATCCTTGTGTTGGAAGAGTGTTCAATAAATATCCATTCGAGCGATAACGAGCTCCAACTAGATAATCAAAACGCTTTTGCTTGCCAAGGCGTCCCTCAATGTGAGATTCTACACCAAGTAGTGATGCCATAACAGATCCTTTCAGTGAATCTGGCCGTTTGTATTCTATATCCAGTACAGAAGAAAGCTTATCGCCATATTGAGAGTCAAAGCCTCCAGCAGAGAAACGAATGTCTTTGACGAGCGCAGAATTAATAAAACTCATTCCTTCTTGCTGTCCTGAACGTGTTAGAAATGGACGGTAAATTTGAAATCCATTGACATAGACCAAGTTTTCGTCATAGCTTCCTCCACGAACATTGTAATTTGTTGTGAGTTCATTATTAGAACTTGCTGCAGTTGTCAATACTAAGAAGCGCTCAATTCCGCCATTTGGCATTAACTGCCAATCTGCTCGACCTAGAACTGGTGGCTTAAATGGATCGTCAAGCATTTTTAGAATGATGATCTCTTTCTCTTGTTGAAATGGAAACCGAAGATCTTTAATCTCATTGTTCCCTGAGGTCAGGATCACAACTTGACTTGTGTCGATTCGAGATGCTTCACCCAAAATTCTGTACTTGATTGTAACAGTATCGGGCCTAGAAAAGACAAGTTCGAAACGGCCTGCAGAATCTGAATATGCTACGGCCATTGCATCTTCAGAATAGATTTTTACGTTGCTAATAGGTTTACTAGATCTGTCAACACATCGACCAACAGCCGTCACTTCTTGAGCAAAGCTTGCGGTTGTAATAAAGGCTATAAGTACTACTAGTATTTGACGCATCGTGTAAATGTAATTCAACAAACGAAAGGGAGTGTGATTTATTTCACGATTCCGTTTCCAAAATCACGATCATGTCTTTTCCAAAAGGCTCAAGTGCATCATATATCCCCTTCAAACGAACCTGAACCTGCCCGTCTGCACACAAGGAGAGGAAGTTTATAGAGCGCTCTTGAAGGCCTCCATTCGGAAATAAACGCTCTTTAATAAACTCAATATCTTTCATTGCCTGCTCGTGCTTTCCTTTAGAATCCTTAATAAGTTTCCCCTTGATTCCATCCAATTGTTTTTCCAATCGAGCTTCTTCTGCACTTGCAAATTGCCCAAGATTAGGATTGACAGCCAAAACGCGCTTTCGCATTTCATCCCCAAGTTTCAATTTGAGTTCATCGAGAAGTTCAAAATCGAGTGTATCTGAAGCATGTGTTTCTACGTATTCTTTTTTGAGCTGATCAGTAGCCGTAAAAATTTCTTCCCACTGCAATTCAGTTTTGTCAATTTTCTTTAGCGAAGTCTTATCAATCCAGAAAAGTGAATTTCGCACTTGGATCAAGGGAAATTGAACATTGTAAAGCTCAAACACACCCTTTAACTGAAGCCAATATGAAATCTCCCCTGCCCCTCCTACATATGCAAGATTGGGCAAAATTGTCTCCTGATAAACTGGACGTAACACAACATTGGGTGAAAAGTTCTCTGGATGTTGATCCAGTAACGTAATAACCTCGTCTTTTGACCATGACTTTGCTCCAGCCTTGTACGATCCATCTTCCTCCACAATTCGCTCTCTAATGCCTTTTTCAATGTAAAAGAGGTTAATTGGACGTGGATGAACTTGCACCTTGAATCCATCTGATTTCAGGTTTTCACTGGTGGTGAGAACTATTTTTTCAGAAGCTTTGTCCAAAATCTCGGCGCGCATGGTTCCTTTGAAACATTCTTTCAATGCTGGATAATCACCATCAATGATCACCAATCCATAATCTGCGAAAAGAGCATGTACCAATCCTCGTGTAGCCTCTCCAAGATTTTTTCCTGAATATGCACTCAGTAATTCGAAGACTTCAGTATGCTTGTCTTCGTCAAAAAATTCCTTGATCTCATCTTTAAAAGCGTCAAGTGCAGTTAAGTCAAATCGTCCAACTGGACCTTGTTGCTTATAATCTATGGAGATGAGTTTATTGAATAAGGTTGTCGACTGAATCTCTTCGAAATCGTGATCCTCAGATGCCATCCAATAAATGGGAACGAAATGCTGATCAGGATGAAGTTCCGTCAATTCCTTAGCGAGCTTAATTACCTGCAAGATTTTTAGTGCGAAATAGAACGGCCCTGCTAAAAGTGTTAATTGATGACCTGTTGTCACTGTGAATGTCGCTGAATCTCTGAGTGATTCAATGTTCTCTTGTACAGCATCATGCGACAAACCTTTGTATTGGTCTTGGATCGAATTCACAAGAATCACACGGTTTTCAGCAGAAAACTGCTTAGACTTTAGTGCCATTTGCTCTTTAAGCGCATCTTTTGAAAATACCTTATAAATATATTCCTGCGCGCTCTCTTGATCGTATACCAATCGTTGTTGTTGCTCAGAAAAAAGACCCGTTTTCTTTCGGTCAATATGTGAAATCTGCATATGCAAAGGTAACTAACAAAACAAAAGTGAGCATAAAACAACCATAGAACGTATCTTTGCTTAAAATTTGAAATATGCAAGCAATAATTAAGACAGCCAAAGGCGATATGACAGCTGAGCTGTATGTAAACGACGCACCAAAAACTGTAGCGAATTTTGCGAAATTGGCGAAGGATGGATACTATGATGGGTTAAAATTCCACCGTGTACTCCCTAACTTTGTAATTCAAGGAGGATGCCCAAACACAAAAGAAGGTGCTAAAGGTCAGCCTGGAACTGGAGGACCAGGTTACCAGATTGATTGTGAGTTAAGTGGAGAAAATCAGTACCACGATCGTGGAGTACTTTCTATGGCTCACGCTGGAAAGAACACAGGAGGATCACAATTTTTTGTATGTCATTCTAGAGATAACACAGCACATTTGGACGGTGTTCATACATGCTTTGGTAAAGTAATTGATGGAGTTGATACAGTTGACGAAATCCGCGAAGGTGATGCAATTGTTAGCATCTCAATTGTTGATTAACGAAATTCATTAATCCCCATTCAGCAAAAAAGGTGATCCAATGTGGTCACCTTTTTTTAATGTCATCTATTCCTTCCAAAGAATACTAAAAGGGCTTGATCCTTTCAGCAAGATCTACATATCTTTCACATAATCATCAAAGGCATCCTTAATATCTGGACACTTTTCAGCGACAGATTCTGCCATTTGTGGATCCTTGAGATCCACACTCATAGTCAATGAGCAAAGACTAATATTAACGCTCATGTCTAGAGGCCCACTATCTACGTCAGTACTCTTTGCCATGCATTCGCACAATGTTGTCGCCGCCTCATCGAAATCCCCTTTTGAGGATCCGCACGAAGCAACGATTAATCCTATTGCCGCAATGGCTAAAACTTTCTTTTTCATACTTCTTTGTTTGTGTAGTTAGCACTTAATCATTCCTTAAGAATACAAAAAAAATGACAATTATTAACGCTTGAATTAGATTAACCTATCTTTGGAAGTCGAAAAAAATCAAATGAAATCAGCTCTTATATTATTATTACTCCTCCTCTCTGCCCTGCAAAGTCGAGCTAACGTGAATTTTGTGCGCGTCATGTTTAACACGAACGCATCCTACGAAGTAACGATTGGATGGAATCAACTAGAAGGAACTGGTCCAATTGTGCTCTTTGATACCTTGCAACGAACCGAATATAATTTTAGTGATTCAGTAAAAGTTCATCGGACTACTGAAGCAAAGAACATGAGCAATTACTTCGTGAAATTGCGCGACCTAAAACCAAATAAACGCTATTACTTCTGTATTCATGATTCAAAAGGATACTCAAAAATTTATTACTTCTCGACAGTGCCTGATGTTCCCACTGAAAGATTATCATTTATTGCTGGAGGAGACTCGCGTGATCTGCGTGTAACTCGAACAAAGGGAAATAAGTTGGTCGCAAAATTGAAGGCACATGCCGTGCTCTTTAACGGAGATTTTACAGGTCTTGACACCCCAAAACAATGGGTAGATTGGTTTGAAGATTGGGAACATTCAATCAGTGCAGATGGGCGAATTACACCCTTAGTCGTTACGCGAGGAAATCACGAGATTACTAATAGATCAATAGTCAACTTATTTGATGTTCCAAACAAACGAATTTATTACAACGTGATCTTTGGAGGGAGCCTGCTTAATGTGATCTCCTTAAATTCAGAAATCCTTAAATATGGACGACAGAAGATTTTCTTACGAAGCACATTGAAAAAACACGCTTCATTTGATTGGCAACTCCCGCAATATCATCGTCCAATTCGGCCGCATGTTAAGCACAAGAAAGAAATGAAAACGCAGTATAAAAATTTCCTGCCTCTTTTCGAGAAGACTGATAATGTACGCCTGTGTTTAGAAAACGATTCCCATACGTGCAAAGTTACCTGGCCAATCCTAGCGAGTGATGCACTTGGATCTGAGGAAGGATTTATCCGAAATGATTCTCTAGGGATCGTCTATGCAGGGGAAGGTTGTTGGGGAGCACCACTCAGGACAGCTGATGATCTCAAATGTTGGACGCGAAATGCTGAAGCTGTTAATCAAGTGAATTGGATTTTTATTGATCAGGAGAAGATTGAATTACGCACAATTTTGTATGAAAATGTTGAAGAGGTTGAGGAGTTGACAGAGAGCACTCGATTCGAAATGGCGACTGGTCTAGAACTTTGGACACCTTCAAATGGCTCGCTTGTTGTCATTCACAAGCGTTAATTTTCACCAATTTCAGTAGAGTTATCAACAGATTGCCGGCTAGCGCTTAAAATCAATTATATTTGTATCATGAGCGATTTCGTCGTTTCCGCACGTAAATATAGACCCCAGACTTTCGATACAGTTGTTGGCCAACAGTCGATTACTTCTACGTTGAAAAACGCGATCAAAAGTGAGCATTTGGCGCAAGCTTTTTTGTTCTGTGGTTCGCGTGGAGTTGGAAAAACGTCGACAGCACGAATTCTTGCAAAAACGATCAATTGTTTTAATCGATCTGAAAAGATTGAAGCTTGTGATACGTGTGATTCATGTGAATCATTTAATTCTGGTGCATCTTTGAATGTCTATGAATTGGATGCTGCATCGAATAACTCCGTGGAAGACATTCGCAGTTTAATTGATCAGGTGCGAATTGCCCCACAATTAGGAACGCATAAGGTCTATATTATCGATGAGGTCCACATGCTCTCAACAGCTGCATTTAATGCATTCTTAAAGACGCTTGAGGAGCCGCCAAAGCACGCAATTTTCATCCTCGCAACAACAGAGAAGCACAAGATTATCCCAACGATATTATCGCGTTGTCAGATTTTTGATTTTAGTAGAATCAAGGTAAAAGACATTGCAAGTCATTTGGCGTTTATAGCCGAAAAAGAAGGAATCACTGCAGAGCCTAATGCATTGCACATCATTGCTCAAAAAGCAGATGGAGCCTTGAGAGATGCCCTATCTATCTTTGATCAGATCGTGACATTTTCTGGCGATAAAGTCACGTATGAGGGAGTACTTGAGAATCTAAATATTCTTGATTACGATTATTACTTCCGAATTGTGGATAGTGCACTTAAGGAAGATATTCCATCCAATCTCTTATTACTTAACGACATTATCGAAAAAGGATTTGACTCACACAATTTTGTGGTTGGTCTAGCTGAACATTACCGCGATCTTCTTGTTTGCAAGGATGTTCGAACTGCAGCTCTTTTAGAAGTAAGTGATTCCATCCAAGAAAAATACGTTGAACAATCCAAGGCAATTCCAGGCGATTATTTATTGCGCGCTTTAGGTGTGCTGAGTAAAACGGATGTCGACTATAAAGCTGCCAAGAATCAGCGCTTGCTGGTCGAAATGGCTCTTATGCAACTGTGTTCCATCAATAAGGAGCTCGAAAAAAAAAACGACTAACGGACCCAGTTAGTATCATTCCATTTCCAAGTCAAGAACTTCGTGGAAAAGCACAAAAACCAGCGGCAAAACCAGCTGTAAAATTAATCACACCAAGTGCACTAGATCGTCCACAGCCAAAAGTGATGGAAAGTCCTAGTGGGAAGCAATATGCCTCAACAGTTTCTATCAAGAAAATGATGGCTCCCGCGAACCTTGATCAGGATGGAGAAAAATTGGATTTGCGAAACATGCCAATGCGTGCTTACGCCATTGACGATTTTAAAATGGCTTGGAGACGATTCGCTCATATTCTAAAAGACAACGGCGAAAAAACCTTTTACAATGCATTGATCAAGCGAGATCCTATTCAAAAGCCAGAGGATAAATTCCTACTTCAAGTCGACAACGAAGTTCAAGTCGACACAATTCGTCTTCAACTTTCAGAGTTACTTGGCTATTTGCGCTCAGAACTTGGTAATTATAACATTGACATTGACTTAGAGATCACCAACAACCCTGATGAAGAGGTGAAATTCCAGACAGGGAAGGATAAATTTGCAGCTTTAGCACGGAAAAATCCAAATTTGCATACCTTGAAGAAGACCTTCAATTTAGACATTGAATTCTAGGAAGATAGCGTGAGAGTGACATCTTCAATCGCACCTTGGTCGTAATCTGCCTTCTATTAAAATATTTTATTTCTTCTCGAATTAGTAAACTCTACAACCTACTCGCTAGAAAGTGAATTCCTGTGAAATACTGATCATTTGAAACTAGTTTTAGTTTCTTTTGTTTGATTCTACCTTAACAATGTACAAACTGCATCTCCCGTCGAACATATTACTTTGATTGCGGGCACGTTACAAGTATCTTTGTAATGCTACCAAGTTTAGTCTAAAACAACATATCTATGTTTTTAACAAAAAACTATCTCATGGTGGTAGCTTTCACATTAATTTGTGGGCTTTCCTTTAGTCAGAATAGCAACGAACAGTTGCCTGGATTGGCTGCATCAACTGAAATCAATCATATTGTTATTGACGGCACTTACCAAGTCATCTTAAGTGATGAAAGAATGGTGGAGCCAGAATTAAGCGACGCTATTCTACACGCAATTAACAATATGCGTGATGAATTCAAAACACAACAAATGCAACTTGGCGAGTATGCTAGGATTATTGTATTATCGTTTACAGCTATTAATGCAGAGGATTTTGTACCTCTAGAAAAATATCGATATGAGGACTAATCTTAGATTAAAACTAATTACGAGTACGATCAGTTTAATGCTGATGACGATTGGGTTTGCTCAGGAGAAAATGCCTGCCTGCTCTCCGTCGAGTACGAACACCTTATGTTCTGCCGCTACTCCACTTACTGTTGGTGCTTCATGTATTAATGGAACTACTTGTGATGGTGGAGCACAATCTGCGAGCTCTTGTTTATATGGCGGCTCTGAATGTTCGTGGTATTCATTTGTTGCTACTGGAACAGACATGTTTGTTGATATAAGCGTTACAGCTACAGATGGATGTCACATCAGTTCAAATGTATATGCGGCAACTGGTGGTGGAGGCTGTATTGGAGCTGAGATTTCTTGTCAGTCTGGTGCACCATTAGACGATTTGCATGCTTTAACAGGATTAACGATTGGAAATACGTATTACGTACAGGTTTGTTATTCGCCAGGTGGCCCTTGTGGCAATGGTGGTCAAGCTGACTACTGTATTACTGTTGGGGTTCCTGCACCACCATGTGATGTATGTGCAACTCCTTGCGGGACGGCAGGTGGTTACGCGACAAATCCAGCTGTTGCCACTGTAGTTGCAGACTGTCAAACTTCACCATTTGTTCCTGAATTGGCCGCAGGTTCAACTCATACTTTTTGTTACAGCTTTACTGCTACTGCAACGAGTGTAGATTTCAATGTAATTATTACTTCAAATTGTGGAGGTGGTAATGTGACAGGCCTCACATGGAATTTGTACAACAGCCCTTCATGTGGAGCGGCAGTCCAGAGTGGAACTCTAGCAAGTTTGACTTTTACCCCTGTCGTTATCGGTAACGATTATGTCTTCTGTTATACATTTACTGTACCGGGGACGTGCACACACACTCAGCACTGCCCATTCTTTGTTGGTGCAACAACTCCACTTTCAGTTAGTCTAAACGAATTTGACGCAAAGGTAAATAATACGAATGAAGTTGAATTAGATTGGAATACATCCGCTGAAACAGACAATGATTTCTTCACAATTGAGAGATCTGCAAATGGAGTTGATTTTGTAGGAATAGAAAACATCAAAGGTGCTGGAACTTCAACGATGGTCAATACATATAGTACAGTTGATCGTGAACCAATAACTGGTCTTTCATACTATCGTTTAAAACAAACTGATTTTGATGGTAAATTTACCCGTTCAGATATAGTAGCAGTTGACATTGCAAGACCAACAGACCTTCTCGAACTTCATCCTAATCCAGTAAGCGGAAAAGGACAACTTCTCTTCAACTCTGAAGTGAGTGGAATTGTTGCAATTAATGTGCTTGATCTATTCGGCAGAGTTGTAATAACGAAAACTATTTCCGCAGAGAAAGGGGTAAATTCATCTCTCTTAGATCTTTCTGAATTAAAAGGTGGGATGTACATCTTATCGCTCAATAATGGAGATAACGTTTCAACGCTGAGATTTATCAAGAAGTAATTATAGAATAAACGGAATACACTACTACTACTAAACAAGCCCGACTAGCACTAGCTAATCGGGCTTGTTGTTTTAACAATTTAGCCCTTCAGCAAAATGTTTTGTGCTCTCTCTCTGACCAAGGACTTAATCAGGGAGCATGATGCTCCTTAGCAGAAGCTTTCTCCGGCGGTCGTAGCCTCTGGTGAAGGACTCGGCGAAAGCGTTCCAACAATCCAATAGTCTAATAATCCTCCACTCTTACTTCCCATAAATATGAACCACATATCTAAATACTGGACTTGGATAATTGATCACTTTCTCAGGCACAACAACAGATTTTCCAGCTAGAATCAATTCATATTGTTCCTTGGAAGGGAAAACAAAATTTCGCCAATCATCACCCTCGCCAAAACTGTGGATTGGATACAACCAATGATAATAGGCTAATGCTTGCTCATAACTGACATCCAAAGCAAGATCCAATTCATTTGGCGGATTAACACGATGTGAATAAAGTCTTTCCAATGGAACTTCGTGTCGCTCAATGAATTTAGAAAGATCTTTATGTCCTCTTACTCCTGAAGATTGTCCAAGTGAATTGCACGATCCTAGATTCAGATCATAACCCAGTTGAAGATTACCTGATTCGTTTAATCTAGGCTTTAGCTTCATGTTTATGCATTCATGATTCTTTATGGGGGTCGACTTTTCGAATTCTCCAAAAACGGACCTGTTCATGGACAAATTCTGATTGTAGACATAGGTTGGATTCTTTTTGATCTTTTCGTAGCATTCTTCAACGAGTCCTCTTACCTCATAATTATTCATCTTTATTTTCGAATCATAATTAAGGGCAAACAATTCGCGATTCAGGCTTCGATCGGAACAATCGTACTCCACATATTCTCGTGCACCTTCGTCAAAATAAATCTCATCCCAATCTAAATAATTATCGGCATGATCGAATTCTGCCAGGTGATGATACAAATATTCCCGAATAATTGAATCTTGAACAACATCAATAAAATGATCGTATTCATCATTTGAAATTCTCCACTGATTTGTATAATCACGTTGCTCGATCACAAAGTTATGCAGTTCATGTACTGAATCGAGATCATCACTCGTTGGCAAGGTAACTACGACATTATATGGAAGTTTCTTTCGATTAATTTCGCGTTGAAGTTGCTCTTCTTTCCAATGACAAAAGGCAGCTGCTTGAGTTCCCAGCACACCAATAACTGGAGATTCCTTTAGTCCTTTGCTGTAAAGTTGTCCTAAAATTCCAAGTTCATCGTTATCATGTTCTGCCTGCCTCGCCCACACAAAATCATCGTTCAGTACATTGACCTCTTGAAGGACGAGTGCTTTTGCCTTGTAGCACTCTCTACTATATGAGCCACGAGCTTGAGTTTTATCAATTTTGGCAGTTTTTAATTCATTGACATCTGTATAGAGGTAATTCAATTTTCGCTTGTCAAACTCCTTTGGCCGATAAAATTGCCCCGATCTAATTAAGTACATCTCAGACAAGCAGGGTATTAAGTTGCGATCATCATACTCAAATTTACGATCTCTGTTCAGCGGGAAAATTAATCTGTTTGCCCGACGATCGCTCGGGTCAAATTCTTCAAGCTCGTCATCATCGTTCATAAAAACTTTCGAATAATTCAAATAATTTTTGGTTACCCAGTCTTCTTCAAGACAATAGTAGATCTTCTCGCAAGCAATAGAATCTATCACATCATTCTGGAATTGCTCGTATTCCTCAACTGCCACTGGATATTCCGATATAAGCTTAGCTTTCTCCTCATGAGTGGTGTAATGAATTGGGCTTCTGAACAGCACATATTCTCCAGCAGAAGTAACACCCGTTGTATCGCCAAAATTTGTTGATGAAGCGACCACTTCACACTCTGCACAAACGTCAGAAAGTGGATACAATTTCTGTACAGGCAAATGTTCACTCCATGAGCCGACAATTTTATCAATTTTTTTTTGGTGCTTTTTAGAGATTTGTGCCTGCCCGAAATTAGCCAGCACAGCAAGACTAAGAGATAAAAGAAGGTGCTTCATCGTGTACAATATTATTCAGAACTACGAATTAACTCCAAGTTAAAGAATTAAATTTAAATGCCCTTCTCGGAAATGTCACTTCGTCCCGATAACTATCGGGAGTCACACTGGAGGCGGGATGTAGTGCCTATGCTGAAGCTACGGCATAAGCATATCGAGAAGGACATTTACATTCGTATGAAATAATCTTTCCAACAATCCAATGATCTAACAATCCAATTCCTACTTCCCATAAACATGCACCACATATCTAAATACTGGACTCGGATAATCGATGACTTTCTCAGGAACGACAACTGATTTCCCAGCTAGAATCAATTCATATTGTTCCTCTGATGGGTAGACAAAATTTTGCCAATCGTCGTCGTCACTAAACGTTCTGATTGGGTACAACCAATGATAAAAAGCAAGTGCTTGCTCATAGCTGACATCCAAGGCTAGATCGAGTTCATTTGGTGGGACAACACGATGTTCATAGAGTCTTTCCAGAGAAACCTCATGCCGTTCAATGAATTTAGAAAGGTCTTTGTGCCCTCGAACGCCTGATGATTGTCCTGTAGAATTACATCTACCTAAACTCACATCATAGCCAAGCGGAACCCCTCCAGACTCATCTGACTGAGGTTTGAGTTTCATGTTCATACACTCATCATCTTTTTCAGGAGATGACTCTTCAAATTCTCCAAAAACGGATCGATTCATTGACAAGTATTGGTAATAGACAAACGTTGGATTCTTCTTGATCTTCCCGTAACATTCATCCACGAGTTTTCTAACCTCATCATTTTTCATGTCAATTTTCGCATCGTAATTTAATGGGAATAGATCCCGAACTCGAGATCTAGGAGTAGGATCATACTCCTTCCATTCCATGCCAGGTTCGTCAAAATAAATATCATCCCAATCCAAATAGTAACTTGCATCATCTGGTTCTTCAAGGTGATCATATAAATACTCTCGAATGATTGAATCTTGAACAACACCAATAAAATGATCATATTCATCATTTGAAATTCTCCACTGATTTGAATAATCCCGTGCTTTGATAACAAAGTCATGCAATTCATGTGCTGCAGAAACATCATCACTTGTTGGCAAGGTAACTACCACAGTATAGGGAAGTTTTTTTCGATCGAATTCTTCTTGAAGCTGCTCTTCTTTCCAATGACAATATGCAGCAGCTTGCGATCCGATTAACCCAATAACAGGATTCCCTTTAAGTCCTTTACTATAAAGTTGACCAAGAATTCCAAAAGCATCATTATTATCTTTTGCCTGTCGAGCCCATATAAAATCATCATTTATTACATTAACACTGTTTCGAACAAGTGGTGAATTGGGAACTAAGCTCTCCTTATAAACATAATTCCATTTCCGCTTATCGAACTCCTTTTGCCCATAAAATCGTTCGAAGGCTGGCAAATACATATCATTGATACATGGGATAAGGTCTGGATCCCCATAATAAAATGTGCGATCTCTGTTGAAAGAGAAAAATCTTCCATTTTCTCCACGACTGTTTGGGTCGAAGTCCATAGTCTCACCAAACTCATTGGTATAAGGATCAGTCCAATTTATGAAGTCATTTGCATCCTCATCCATTTCTAGCCGACTATAAATTAGCTCAGTGGCAATAGAATCTCTCACATCAATCTGGAATTGTTCGTATTGCCAAACAGTCACAGGGTGAGCAGATAAAATTTTCGCTTCTTCCTCTTTACTAACAGCATTAAGTGGGCTTCTGAAGAGGACGTACTCCCCATTCACATTGATACCAGTGGTATCTCCCAAAGTTGTTGTGGATAGATCCATTTCGCACGTTGCGCAAACATCTGAAAACGGATACGATTTT
>JBLHON010000070.1:0-13937 GCA_047621865.1 Crocinitomicaceae bacterium
ATTGCAGGAGTTGGCCTACAAACCATCGAAAACCATTCAAGACGTCTATCAAGCTACAGTTGCAGAACGAATGATTTCATTGAAATCCAAAATTGCGCGTGAACTTCGTCAAAACGGAATTCAAACTGTTCTAACCTTACCAGAAGATCTTTCCATCAATACGATTAATAAGTACTTGGAATTGAAAGCAAAAGGATCGATTTAAACTCGAACGCTTGCTCTGAAGCTTCAGCGAAGGAGCATTGACAGTTCGAGTAGCAAGCGTATCGAGGACTAGACAACTCGAAGCAAGCGTATCAGTGTGATCAAATTCGACTTTAAGTGAACCTAGTGTTCACCACAATCATCATCCTTGTGTCCTTTGTTCCTTCGTGGTAGCTTTTTTCATCTAATAATACAGATCATGTCGTTCTCGATATGAGCAGAACTCTTCCCGATTGCTGTCGGGACGAACTGACATTATCGAATAATCAAACGATCCAAAACCGTCGAATGCATCTGCCTATCGATTCCACCTTCATAAGATCTATTGTATTACAAATAAGCGAGTTTCGGATATTCGGACGTTCGAACAATCGAGTAATCGAACTTTACTTCCTCTTAGTCGCTCGTCGAGAAAAAACATTGTACTTCACGATCGCGAAAATTGCTCTAAAGCCATCTTTCCAGCCAATTTTCTTGCCTTCTTCATACGTTCTTCCGTAATAAGAGATCCCGATTTCATAAATCCGCAATTTCTTGTTTCGAGAAAGTTTGGCAGTGATTTCAGGTTCAAACCCAAAGCGTTTTTCTTTCAAATAAAGATTTTGGGCGATGTCTGTTCGAATCAATTTATAGCACGTTTCCATATCTGTAAGATTCAGATTCGTGAATATATTCGAGAGATTCGTCAGAAATTTATTTCCGCGTGAGTGCCAGTAGAAAAGAATTCGATGTGGTTTATTACCCAAGAAACGAGACCCATAAACAACATCTGCAAAGCCATCTAAAACAGGCTGAAGCAACTCGTTGTATTCCTCTGGATCATATTCTAAATCGGCATCTTGGACGATCAAAAACTCGCCTGTCGCCAATTCAATTCCTTTGTGAATCGCAGCCCCCTTACCCAAGTTCTTTGGTTGATGAAAGAAACGAATGTTGAAATCTGGATTTGCAGCCATGTAAACTTCAACAACAGATTTTGTTTCATCTGAAGAGAAATCGTTTACAATAATGACTTCCTTCTCAATATTATCTGCCAAAACAACCTTTTTGACCTTGTCCAAAATCAAATGAATCGTAGCAGCTTCATTGTATGCAGGAATTAAAATAGACAGTTTTGAAATCATGTATGCGTCATCATTTGGCGCAAATTACAATTTATTCGTTACATATGGAATCACAGATTTCCAGTCGAGTTAGATGTCTGCTCAATGGGGCACTAATTTCGGCAGGATATTTGTCGTATTTTAACCAGAAATCCAGTAGATTGGACTGTGATTAGCTGATTTTGAGCTGGAATTTGTTCCTTTTGTCAGAATTTGCATTATATACCTACAACAATACATCATAGATGAATAAGCTTATACTAATGTTTGTGGCCCTGATCTCCTGTTATGGGTGCGCTCAAGATGGTACAATAGAGGACGATACAATTCAACCAATTGTACCAAAAGTCTCACTTCAGGAAATAACGCGAAATGGTAAATTCCTCAAGAAGGACCTCTTAATTCTCATCGATAAATCGGAATATACCCTAAAAGTATTCCACAAAGATTCCTTGTTGATTACGTATCCATGTGTTTACGGCTTCAATGCCATTGACGATAAACACCAAGAAGGTGATGGCTGCACTCCAGAGGGCGAGTTTAAGATCAGAAGTATGTATGCGCATGCAAGCTGGAAGTATTTTATCTGGGTAGATTACCCGAATAAGGAATCATGGCGACGTTTTAAAGAACGCAAGGCCAATGGTGACATTGAACCTAGTGGAACAATTGGGGGTGAAATTGGAATTCATGGTGTTCCAGAAGGGATGGACGACCTCATCAGTTCTAAGAGAAATTGGACGCTTGGTTGTATCTCCCTTACAAGAGCTGATGTTACTGACTTGTACAAATCAATCAACACGACAACGACGATGAAAATCGTTCCTTAATTGTCTCACTCAATAATGAGACGATATGACTGAGACATATTGCCTTTGGAAATCCGAATAATGTATATTCCTGGAGGTTGCTTGAGCGCAAGAGATTCATGATTATAGTTTAGCTGTTTCGTTGGTTGAATTTTCCTGCCTGACAGATCCAATACTTCGAGACTAGAACCTAGGATTGCGTCGTCTAGCTTTATGTTTATCAAACCGTTCGAAGGATTTGGATAGATAGTAACACCCATTATCTCAGGTGAATCTTCAACATTTAAATATTGCAAGAAACATTCTACTGATTGATTGTTATAGAATGTTTGAGTTGCATCAATATCATTGAAAAGATCATTTACGCTCTCCTTATAATTAATTCCTTGACTGTAGACGACGGCAAAATCGAATTGTTTCGACTCTCCTTGTAGGAGTGTTCCGGCGTCAATTGTATAGACCATCTTATCATGATAACTGTTATATTGATTCGTATCTAAATCACCAGAAGCCTCATATGGATTGCCCGTGAAGAAATAGTCTTGATCTTGGGGAGAGCCATCTAATAAATTCCCGTTCATGATATTTCGAATATCTGGAGGATAAACAGGGATGTTATAGGGATAATTCGCAGGATGTGTAAAATACCGTGAACGAGCAATAGTATGATTTAATGAAACAACGCCAATAGCAGGGGGGTGCTCTTGATGTCCAGGTGATGACACGCTATAATCTAGAGAATCACCATTATAAGCATATATAGTGTTTCTTTGGACTTCAGTTCCAACATGATCATCCTCGAAGCTACCAATTATAGTGTTTAAATGTAGTGAAGATTTAAAGTTAACATAGTCATGTTCAGACTGATTATGAATTTTTGTATCGCAAAAGGTTACATTTTCTAATCCGCTTTGCGTGGAATATTGATAAAAGAGCATTTGAATTTGAATGCCTAATGCGGCTTGATTTGATGCTACTCCTCCACACCCGTGGTATTCTTCAACATCATTCAGCATGATGAACACTGCTTTATCTCCTTTAATACATGGGAAATCGCCATTGGAGGGAATGTACGTGCCGTCCCCATCAACATCTACAAACGGCGCCAAGAAATAATTGAACCCTAAAGAAACATCTCCATGCGCAGGCCAAGATAAAATGGATTCAGGGATAATGTAGCCAGGGTTGTTGAAATTTGTAATATGGTTTTCTATTTCTGCTGTTGTAATCGGAAATAATGAATGCAACCATTGATCCTGAAAATCCAATGCATGTCCATGAGTATTTAATGGACCTATAAATTGTTGTCTATATGCTTCATTCATTGGAGCGGAACTATGTGGAAGACCTGTGTCGCTTTCTTGTCCACTGAACCACATCGACAGACCAGAGAGCGAATGGATTCCAAGCCCTTTTGGGGTTTCGCAACCATTGCCAGTGAGTAAAACTCCCACTTCATATTCGGGTTGGCTAAAAGACACGCCTCCGTCCGATAGTGTAACTGCCATGTTGTTTTCGTCTAGAACTGTAGTGTTCACTTGAGCATTGGATTGGGTGAATGTCAGTATAAATACAAACGAGCTTAATGAGTAAATTATTCGCATGGGAACAAGTGTTGGTTATATGTGAATGTAGTGTTTGTTCTAATTTTTCTCGGGTGGAAGAAAGCAAATCTATGAGACTTATAAACATGTCTAAATAATAGAAGATTCGGCATACTCTTGTGATACTACAGTTTACTCAATGATGAATGTCACTCACAAAACTTCTGTTAAATGATTTGCTGCAACTCTAGAACTGTGCAAGTAGTGATGTAGAATAGCAATTCTCTGAGCTGAGGAGAATAGTTGATTCGGTTTTTACCATTTACATCGTTCATATCTCTTTACATTCCTGAAAGATTCAACCATGGAATAAATTATATTTGTATTCGAAAGGAAAAGCAGATATAATGGATAAAAATCAGCAGCTTATAGAAAAACGTGAAGCCTCAAAATCTGGAGGTGGTGAATCACGTATTCAACGTCAGCACGACAAAGGAAAATTGACCGCTCGCGAGCGAATTTCTCTCTTGCTGGACGAAGGTTCTTTTCATGAAATTGGTAGGCTGGTTGAACATCAGTCAGTTTCATTTGGACTAGATAAGATGAAATTTCCGGGTGATGGTGTTGTTACAGGATTTGGAATGATCCACGGTCGTCAAGTATATGTCTTTTCACAAGATTTCACTGTTTTAGGAGGTTCTTTGTCAAAAACACATGCTGAAAAAATCTGTCGTGTAATGGACTTGGCCTTGAAGAATGGTGCACCACTTATTGGATTGAATGATTCTGGAGGTGCACGAATTCAAGAAGGTGTTGTATCTCTGGCTGGTTATGCAGATATATTTTATAGAAATACCCGGGCTTCTGGGGTAATTCCTCAGCTTAGTGTAATTATGGGCCCATGTGCTGGTGGGGCAGTTTATTCCCCAGCATTGACCGATTTTGTGTTCATGGTGGAAGATACTTCCTACATGTTCGTGACGGGGCCAAATGTGGTGAAAACAGTAACCCATGAAGAAGTGAGTTCTGAAGATTTAGGTGGGGCGAAAGCACATGCAGAGAAATCTGGGGTGAATCATTTTACAGGAGCAAATGATGTTGAAGTCCTGAAGCAGGTACGTGACATTCTTACTTACATGCCTCAGAATGCACAGGAGATTGCACCTAGTCCAGAGCAATTTGATTTCAATGCTTCGAAATTAAAAACCATTAATTCCATCCTACCAGAAAACAGCAATCTTCCTTATGATGTTGTTAAAGTACTAGATGCGATCTTGGATGATGGCAGTTTTAGAGAAGTTCATGCAGATTTCGCAAAGAATATCGTAGTTGGATTTGCCCGTTTGGAAGGCAGAACAATTGGAGTTGTCGCTAATCAACCTGCCGTGATGGCGGGAGTTTTGGATATTGATTCTTCGCGTAAAGGTGCACGTTTTGTCCGCTTCTGTGATGCATTTAATATTCCATTGCTCGTTGTAGAAGACGTACCTGGATTTTTGCCGGGAACGGATCAGGAGTGGCGAGGAATAATAGCTCATGGAGCCAAATTACTTTATGCTTTTTCTGAAGCAACAGTTCCAAGAATTACTGTGATTGTCAGAAAAGCCTATGGTGGAGCATTTGACGTAATGAACTCGAAAAACATTGGTGCAGACCTCAATTATGCTTGGCCGACTGCAGAAATTGCCGTAATGGGAGCCAAAGGAGCTGCGGAAATTATTTTCAAACGTGAGATTCAAGAGGCTGCTGATTCAGAAGCAAAGTGGAAGGAAAAGGAGTTAGAGTATGCAGATATGTTTGCGAATCCTTATCAGGCTGCAGAAGCTGGAATTGTGGATGCTGTAATTTTGCCTTCTGAAACACGTGCTAAATTAGTCGCTGGATTTAAAATGTTGGAGAATAAATCTGAGTCACTTCCTAAGAAGAAGCATGGAAATATTCCATTGTAATTAGCGACGTTCTACAATGTACACCTTGGAAAGGGTCGATGCCCTTGTGGCTTCAAACAAGAATGGAATCTTGAGTTGTGTTACTGGAAAGTCATCGAATTCCGCAACGAGTTCTATCGGCAAGTTTAATCCTTTTATCTCGTCATATCCCACTGAATCCGTGTAGATCCAAACGCCTGGTTTCTGATGTTCAACATCCCAAAGGTTAATCCCTTGAACTATCCCCCCTCGATAAAAGTCGAGAGAATGATCATGGATCTTGTAATAAACGAAATCCTCCAATGGAATGCCTTCTTCGACTACCATTCTTCCTGCATTTCCTCCAGCTTGATAATTCCCGACTAACTCAGGATAGAAATGGGTCGCCAAGGTCAGGTTAAATGCAATTATAGTTGTGATTGCACTTAGAAATATTCGGTTTGATAAAATCCGTTGCTTGAGAAAGGCATACCACGAAATGCAAAATAAAAGCACAAGCACGATTGGTAGAAATACATTTTGAATAGGAAAAAACAGTGTTGTCCCTAGTGCAATAATGATCCAAAATAGACTGTTAAAGAATGCTTGCACATAGAGGAGCCATTTCTGCTTATTGGTGATGTTCACTAGGAAACGTGCGGCAATTATCGCGGCAAAGGGAAAGGTCACAAAAATGTAATGTGGAAGTTTGAAATGAGAAAGTGAGAGCGCAAAGAACACAACAACAAAGCCGCCAAGCGTTATAAACTCGCTTGATTTCGATTTTGTCTTACGCAGGAAATTACCGATTGTAGCCGCTAACCCAAGAATTAAATACAGAATCCAAGGTTGAAAATCCCAGAGAATGGAATGAAAGAAAAAGAAGAAGCCAGAATCATCTTGCCAGGCACTATCGCCCGTAATTCTTCCAAAACTCTGCGTCCAATAGAAAAATTCAACTCCTGATGGACCTTGAAGGTCGTAAACAATTTTTTCTGGATGAAGGTCAAATTGGGTATACAAACCATACGTCATTGGAATCAGAAGGAGAGCTGCTATGCAGATTCCAACCAACCATTGCCATTTGAAAATGTGCCTCCATTCGCGTTTTAGAATGAAGTGTGTGCCAAGTGCAGCAGCAATTGCTACAATTCCAATGGGGCCTTTTGCGAGCATGGCAAGTCCAACCCCAATGAATCCTAGAATAAGATTTTTCCACGAATTTCGTTGTACGAAAAGCATGAGTTGCCAGACAGAAAAGATCACGAATGCCAATAAACTCGTGTCAGTTCTTACATCATTTGTCATCAGGAAAAGTGCCTGAGTTGATGCCAGTATGAGTGCTGCAAAGATTCCTGTCTTTTTACTGTAAAACAAACAGGTAAATCTATACGTGCTATAAATGCCCAAAATCGCCAGTAGGAAGGCGGGCAGTTTGTAAGCGAAATTATTAATGCCAAACATCGTAATGCTGGCTGACGACATCCAAAAGGACAAAGGTGGTTTATCCAGATAGTCCATCCCACGATGATACACTTCAAGATAGCTGCCATTCTGAGACATTTCCATCGAGATTGATGCATATTGTGCTGCATCAACATCCATCACATCAATGAAAAGATTAAATGCATAGATCACAAGAATTCCAGCAAACACCAAGAGGTATTTGTTTTCATTTAAAAAGCTTTTTACACGCTGGAAATTCATGTTAAATTGGAATTTTTTTCCGTGTTGCAAAATAGCGGTAAAATTTTGAAAAGCGTCCTATTTTGACAAGATGTGTAGGAGATTATCACGCTTTGAGCATGCTTTTTTCAGAAGCTCAATAAGAAGTACGAAAACTATCCATCAATCAAGCTAGAGAGGAAGACAGAATTAGCTATTTTTGCACCTTTAAAAGCTAAGAAATGTACAGAACACATACTTGCGGCGAATTGCGCCCGTCACACATAGGAACAAGCGTCACACTTTCGGGTTGGGTTCATCGTTCTAAAGATTTGGGAGGGATTACTTTTATCAACCTTCGTGATCGATATGGCGTAACGCAGCTGACCTTTAATTTGGAGGAAAACACTGCACTTTGCGAACAGGCTAGAGCCCTCGGACGTGAGTTTGTTGTACAAGTGGTGGGAACTGTCATTGAACGTTCGAGTAAGAACATGAACATTCCAACTGGTGAGATTGAAATCAAAGTCGATCAGTTGACAGTGTTAAATGCATCTAAAACACCCCCATTTACAATAGAAGATAATACAGATGGAGGAGAAGAACTTCGCATGCAATATCGCTATTTAGACCTACGAAGAAATCCAGTACAAGAGAAATTGCGCCTTCGGAATAAGGTAGCATTGGAGACACGTAAATATTTGGACTCTGAAGATTTCATAGATGTGGAGACACCAATGTTGATTAAATCTACTCCTGAGGGAGCGCGTGACTTTGTTGTTCCAAGTCGAATGAATGAAGGGCAATTTTATGCTTTGCCACAATCACCGCAAACATTCAAGCAATTGTTGATGGTCTCTGGTTTGGATCGCTATTACCAAATAGTCAAGTGTTTTAGGGATGAAGATTTGCGCGCAGATCGACAACCTGAGTTTACACAAATTGATTGCGAAATGACTTTCGTTGAGCAAGAAGATGTCTTGAATACGTTTGAAGGAATGATCAGGCATCTATTCAAGGCCGTGAAAAATGTAGATCTTGATGAAACGTTTCCACGAATGACTTATGCTGAGGCAATGGAGACGTATGGATCTGATAAACCAGATATTCGTTTTGGAATGGAATTCGTGAAGTTGAATGAACTCGCGAAAGGTAAAGGATTTGCCATTTTTGATGATGCTGAAGCTGTTTTAGCAATCAATGTGGAACAATGTGCTGTGTATACTCGGAAACAACTTGATGCGCTTACAGATTGGGTTAGAAGACCTCAAATTGGCTGCAAAGGACTTATTTATATGCGCTGCAATGAGGATGGAACATTCAAATCCTCTGTAGATAAATTTTATAGTCAAGAAGATCTTGCCGCATGGGCTGCAGCTGCAAACTGCAAACCAGGAGATCTATTACTCGTATTGAGTGGAGATCTTGAAAAGACTCAAAAGCAATTAAATGAACTTCGTTTGCACATGGGGAACGAACTTGGATTGAGAAACCCAGGAGTATTTAAACCATTATGGGTAGTTGATTTTCCATTGTTGGAATGGGATGAAGCAACAGAAAGATACCACGCCATGCACCATCCATTTACTTCTCCAAAACCTGAGGATGAACATCTTCTTGACACTGATCCTGGTAAAGTTCGTGCCAATGCATATGATTTGGCAATGAATGGTGTTGAACTTGGTGGTGGATCGATCAGAATTCACGATCGAGATGTTCAATCGAGAATGTTTGATCTACTTGGATTTACAAAAGAAGAAGCAGAAGCACAATTTGGATTCTTGATGTCAGCATTTGAATATGGTGCACCTCCACATGGTGGGTTGGCATTTGGATTGGATCGTTTGGTAGCAACCATGGGTGGATCAGAATCCATTCGTGATTACATTGCATTTCCAAAGAACAATAGTGGCCGTGATATCATGATTGATGCGCCATCTCCATTGAATAGTGAGCAGCTTGCTGAGCTGAATATTAAATTAGTTTAAGGTAGATACAGGTTGATTATCTACGATGAGTAAAATCGTAGTTGGGACCTTGTCACGAAGAAATTACATGTTCTTATCACGGTAACATATGTGTTTTGACGCCTTGGAAATTGCATGTATCATTAATAGAATCAACAGGAAGGCAAGCAGATTAACTTATCTTTGTCCAAGTTTACTCCCAATCAATGTGCTGCACATATTTATGTGCAGGTTTGCCGTCGCTTATAATAAAGTGTGAAGGGAGTGCGTTAAAAAATACAACAAATGCACCTTATTGAGCACTTAGAGGGAAACAAATATCACGCATTCGATCCGAACTTTGTGTAGTATGCAACACAAGGGAGAAATAATCGAGAAAGCGATTCGCGATAGTGGATTTTCAATTACACGTCTTGCTAAACAAATGGGCAAGAGTAGGAGATGGGTGTATCAAATTTTTGAAAGTCCAAATGTTCCCGTTGATTATATTCTTGAGATTGGAAAAATCATTCATTATGATTTTACTGATGAGATCAAGGAGTTGAAGACCTACAAGCAAAATATGGTTAAGCAACTCTTGCATGAACCACCAAAAACATTTGATTCGGATAAAGAAGAAGCAGAATATTGGAAAGACAAATACCTCAATGCTCTTGAGAAATACAACGAACTTCTGCTCACTTCTAAGTAAATTCTGGTAATTATCTATAGTCTCATTTGATTTATTGTCATTAGTGTGCTTTAATTACACATAAAAGGTCAAATAATGCACGATACTGAGTAGTAGAGGTGATTTAAGTTACACACAATCGACCCGAAATTTGTGTGCTATGCAACACAAGGGAGAAATAATCGAGAAGCGGATCCGTGAAAGTGGATATTCAATTACAAAGCTTGCCATAAAACTGGGTAAGAGTCGAAGGTGGATGTATCTACTTTTTGAAAAGACAACTATTCCTCTGGATCTAATTCTTGAAATTGGGAAGATTATTCATCATGATTTCACTGATGAGATCAAGGAATTGAAGACTTACAAACAAAAAATGGTCGATCAACTCTTGCATGAGCCACCAAAAAGATTCGATTCAGATAAAGAAGAAGCAGAATATTGGAAGGACAAATACCTCAATGCCCTCGAGAAGTACAATGACCTTCTGCTTTCCGCTAAGTAATTAAAGACTGTTCATATTGAATCCTTCACCAACTACCTTAAAGGAAGTTCGACGATTGCGCTGATGATAATCTTCGCGCGTTACCTCAAGTGGTTGAGCATTGATGTACTCCTCTGTTAAATCTATACGTTTTCTGGATTCATCCAACACTGGTTTCTTAGCAGCATCTTTTAAGTAATTGGGTTGATTCTCACCAAATCCTACAGCAATCAATCGTTTAGCTGGAATTCCTTTCTGTTTTACGAGATAATCAACACACGATTGTGCTCTTCGATCGGCAAGATCCTTGTTGTATTTAACAGTGCCACGGCAGTCTGTGTGAGCATTAATTTCTACAACTAAGTTATTGTTAAGGATCAAGAAATCGTACAATTCATCAAGGATTTCTTCTGAACGTGGACGAAGTTTTGCTGAATTGAAATCGTACTCAATTCCATCAATCTCGATCTCATCCTTAGGAATTGGACGGAGATAAAAATCCTGCATCAACGTTGTAGTTTCTGTAATTGGTTTTGTGTTCACACTTCCTGCATCGGCAAAGTAAGATGGTCGAATCGCTTTAATAAAGATCTCCTGATTCTTATCTAATTCTAATGAGTAGTATCCAGCCTCGTCTGATATAATCTCGAAATCGGGAAACTGAAAGTCAATATCTTTGAATGTTAAAGTTGAATTAGGAAGTACTTCTTGTGTATCATCATCGTAAACAATCCCTTCGAGAAAAATCTTGATGGGCTCATTTGTTATTTCGTAGATATCATAACAATGCCCTGATTCACACTCTGCACGATCACTCGCAAAGTATCCTGTGTGCATCATAGCATCCCAGATAATGTAGGCGTCATCTTGACTTGAGTTAATCGGAAGTCCCATGTTAACAGGAGCATCAAATGCCTTGTTTCGAATGTTAAAGGAAGCCTTATAGATGTCTAATCCACCAATTGAGTTGTTTCCATTAGAGCTAAAGAAAAGTGCTTGAGAAACAGTATGGTAGAAAGGCGCTACTTCATCGAGCTCAGAATTAATTGGTCTGCCCATGTTTTTAGCATCACCAATCACATTTCCTGTTTCATCCAAGAGTATAGTCCAAAGATCCATTCCACCTTCTCCACCTGGACGATTACTTGAAAAATAGAGCGTGAATCCATCGTCAGAAACATATGGATTGATACTTCTATACCCAGGCATATTGACTGCCAGTGGTAGCTGGAATGATTCGTAGAACTTCATATCTACCATGCGGGCAAGATAGATGTGCTGCTCAGTTCGATCTTCATCATTCCAACGTGTGAAATACATAACATTGTTCTTGCTAACTGATGAGGAAGCATCGTGCTGTGCTGAATTCAGTGGACGCCCAAAGTTTTTTGCATCACCCCAAGAGTCACCATTTTTTTCGGTCCAATATAAATCACACAGATAAGCTGATTCTTGTTTCTCTGGATCGAGAATAACTCCACCATCTCTTGCTCCAGTAAACATAATTCGTTCTTCTGATCCAAAGAACATTGGCGCAAATGCTGAAGTTCCACGATTGAAGACACTCGTATCAGCCATTTTGACCACTACTTTTGTCTTCTGATTATCTTCGTTAAGAGCATAATAACAGCCTGTTACACTTAGTTGAGCACTTTGAAGCAAGGAATCAGAATACGTATCTGATTTAATATACGCATCAAGTGATTTTATAGCATCTTCATAGGAGCGTATATTCATCTGCGAAATTCCAAGATGATATAGATCCTCAGGATAGGATGTATGCAATTCCATCTGACCAAAATGAACTGCTGCTTGAGCGTAATCAAACGTTCTGAGATAACAAACAGCAATTTGATGCTTGATATAGTCTTTAATAGGAACGATCCGCGCAGAATCAATCTCAGTGCCTTTGTTTTTTAATTTTTGACTTGATGTACTTACCTCATAAGGAATGATCATTGATTGCATTCCAACTGTATCGCTCAGGGCACTTTTGTAATTCAAGAGCGCATTATGATAATCAGCATGACCAAAATATTCGTCTGCATGATAGAGCCAAACCTTTCGAGATTGTGTGTTTCCAACGAACGGTAGAGCCAATAAAAAGAGTACTAAAAGAGTTTTCATAGGTGCAACTGCATTAAAGTCGTGGACAAATCTTTTCCGTTTTCGGTTTCTTGTTCTGGCGCATATACGTGAATGAAAGCTCAAGCCCACCACGCCCTGTTGAAACTGTTGAAAGTGACGATACGTTTACGTCATACCCAACCTTTGCAATGAATTCATCCATCTTTGCACCAATTGAGACAATCATCGCGTCAGTGTTTCTGTAAACTGCGCCTGCAAGAATGTAGAGATCAGCTGCTTTCAAATAGAACCCAGCATCAATGGCATACGTTTGTTCTTTAAACTCTCGTTGCTGCATGATTAATGCCTTTGGAATTATGTAGATGGTCTCTGTAATATTAATCCGTGTTCCAACATGTGCATAGAAGCGAATTGGAAGTTTATTGTCTTTGTCGAAGAAGCTCTCCTGAGGACTAATCAAATTGAAGGCTGAAAAACCGATAAATGGATTCAAACGACTCTGCTGCCGTGCATAAAAATACATGAAACCAGCATTCGTTACTGGAACAATAATAGAGTTCCCAGCGAATTCCTCTCCAGATGTAACAGTCTGATCAAAACCACCACCATTTTGGGTCGTGTATTGATTGTCATAAGAGAGCAGCCCATATTCAATTGATTTCTGTGTTGCTCCAGCTTGCAATCCAAATGAGATATTGTGACGTTTTGCTTTGTCAATTGGTGTTGCATAGGACAAAGATGCAGATCCTGAAACGGCATTGAAGTTTCCTATTCCAGCTCTAAAGTTCGTGATCTGTGCACCAAACCCCCATTTACCTTTAGGAATATCAAAGCTGATTAAGGCATTCGTGTAGGGCTTGTAGTTCACCGCTTTCCATTGTGTTCTGTATTGCGCGTGAAGTCTCCAGCTTCCTTCAAAAACACCAGTTAAGGCTGGGTTGAGAAATAATGGAGCAGCGTCATACAGAGACAGGTGCGAGTCTTGGGTTTTCCCACTGAAGGAAACCGAGACGACAAATAGTATAAGTAATAAACGTTTTATCATGTTTATCGCATTAAGGTAACATCGCCAGATTCGCGGAGTACTTTATTATTAGCTAATTCAATAACATATGTCCAAGTGTACACGCCTAATAAAGCAGGTTCTCCTTGGTAGGTACCATCCCAGCCTTCAGCAGCATCATTGCTATTGTAGATGAGCTCGCCCCATTGGTTATAGACTTTAAAGTCAACTGTTTTAAAAGGTCCACCACGGATAATGAACACATCATTCTCCCCATCCCCGTTTGGTGTGAATCCTGTAGGAAGAGCTGGTGGTAATGCAATTGTAATAAATTTACTTACAGTGTCTTCACAGCCATTCGCGTCAGTCACAATCAAGAATATTTCATAATCTCCACCATCTGCATACCCGTGAATTGGATCTTGGACATTTGAACCATTGTTATCGCCAAAATCCCATAACCAGTTATTTATTCCAAAGCCAGTTGATTGATCTG
>JBLHON010000071.1:0-13886 GCA_047621865.1 Crocinitomicaceae bacterium
GAAAGATAAGGAAGAAGAATCAAGCTCAGAAGCTCCAGAAGAAGTTGTAGAAGAAGTAGCTGAACCAATGATGACTCCTCAGGAGGTGGCCGCTCAGCGAAAAGCACAATCAGAACAAAAAATTGCGACAATTGATGCTAAAATAGCTCGGAAAGAAGCAAAATTTGAGAAGAAACGTGAAGGGATGGAAATGGATGAGATTGTCATGCATGGATTAGAAATAGAAGAGCTAAAGACCAAGAAAGAGTTGGAGCAAATCGAATTAGAGGAACAAACTGTGAAGACGACCAAAGTCATGCTCAATAAAGCAGAGCGCACTGACTTTAAGACTCGGAAAAAAGCAAAGAAAGATCGCCTAGACGAAATTCATGCAGAAATGAAGGAAGTTAAGAAGGGCAATGCATCGAATGGGCAGATAAAAAAATCTGAACCAGATGAGGTTGTGGAGGATCCAACTGAAGCTACTGAAGAAGCAGAACCTATAAAAGATGAAACGGAAGAAAGCACGGCATTGACTTATGCAGATATGACAGACATGCAATTGAGTACTGAGAAGGCTAAATTGAAAGGTGAATCTGGAAAGATCAAAGCTGGATTGAAGCTTCGCGGCAAAAAAATGAGCGATATTGAGGTAACAGAAAAAGAAGCTCGAATTGAAGAAATAAGTACTGAAGTTGAAGAAATTAAGCACGAACAAGACTCACGCAAGGGTAAATAAAAATGAGGGCATCTCGAAATTCGGGATGTCCTTTTATTACTAATTAGGCCATTCTAAAGTAGTTAAGTTTGTGTAAAGCACTATTCTTCAGCGCGTATAATTGAATTTCAAGAATGCTTGTATCTTTACCCCATGAGAATAGCCGCAATCCTTGTAGTCTCGCTCGTTTTAATAACGGGGTGTAACAGCACTTCTACTGGCAAATCTTCTTCCTCTAAAACGGAGAACATCCTTTTCATAGGGAATAGTTATACGTATCGCAACAATGGAGTTGATAAACATTTGGCTGCCTTACTGAACGCTGATTCTGAATCAGGTGATGAATTCGTTACAAAAGCTGCTGAGGGGAAATATCATTTGTACACGCATTGGGACGATCCAGAAACCAAGGAGATCTTTGAATCCAGAAAATGGGACAAAGTCATTTTACAAGAATACAGTTCTGGACCTATTCGGGAGACAAAAGAATTCTTCGATTATGGAAATCGCTGGGATAAGCTCATTAAATCAGTCAACAAGCAATCAAAGGTATTCCTTTATTCTACGTGGAAATACAAAGGTGCGCATGGCATGGACGATTCTATTTCAAGCCAATACAATAAACTTTCTGAACAGATCCACGCGAGTGTCGTTCCAGTAGGGATGCTCTGGAAAAGCATAGAGGGAAAAGTGAATCTCTACCATCAAGATGGAGCACATCCAAATCGGAAAGGCACATTTTTAACGGCTTGTCTATTTTACGAACGTCTCTTTGGAAAGGACGTCACGAAGACGAAAAACACAGACGCAATTTTATCGAGTGCCGACCAAACGCAGTTGAAGAAATGGGCGCATGAGTTCAAAGAAAATCCAGATAGCTAGAATCTAACTATAAATGACGGGGCAAGTTTTAAAATTAACGGCAATTTTTATCTTGATTTCCCTCTCAAGTTTCGATGCTTATACGCAAGAAAACGGTGACAATAAGTGCAATGGTAAAGCGAGACGCTCAATTAAATTGCTGGCTGATTCTCTGGCACATGAAATAGATACAAATCGCATACTTATCTCAATTAAGGAATATGGAGAGTTGGATGTTCCCAAAGTTTCACGAACGACCCCTCGGCATTCCTCTGAAAAAAAAGTATATACGATGCGAGGAAGCGTCACCAAAATAAAGCGCTACATGGATGGAGATTATCATATTTTAATCTCGGATGACTATGGAAATCACGTGATCACAGAAATTCCAAATCCCAATTGTGAGTATGCCCGCGATTCTCCATTCCGACCTATCTATGAAAAATGGTTTCATCGTATGGAGGAAGAATCATTTATTGAACTTGGAGATCAACTTGAAGTTACTGGAGTCGCTTTCATCGATTTAGATCATCACATTAAACGAAAACAAGCTCCCAATCACTTGGAGATTCATCCAATACTAGAAATGAAGAGAGTAGAATAATTCTGGGCGGATTGTAATCACTTGGTGACTAGAATTCGGATCTTAAGGGATTTGATTGTCATCCTTTCCGCTACGTTCTTCCCATTCTGTTTCAGTTAGAATTTCGATAAGCTCTATAGTTGACGAATCGCGATCAGATTCTCGTATGTACTTCACGAGCCCATATTCTTGCGTATAATAGTTGATAGAGGAAGTTGCAAATTCCTCTTGATCTCGCCTACTGATGTACTCGCATTTATATTGGATTGACCCGAGCATTTTTCCCATAATTAAAATGCTATCCTCGCTGAGATATTCATACGTGCTCGTTTCATGCACATCTTTATGATTCTTGTCAACATGGTCCATTCTATACGAATAGGGTCTACGCTCATACCATTGATAGACATAGCCGTCCTCATATAAACTCTCAAGAGTATCTCCATTGCTGAAACGATCAAAAGTGATCAACAATGATCCTTGGCGATCGAATTTCTCAATAAACAGTTCAGTTTTCTCGAATTTTTGATTGAAAGTCTCTGTCACTAAACTATCTGCATCAACATAAGAGGATATTTTCCAATAATAGTGATTGGTAGAATCTGTGACATCCTGATAATGATAGTACTTTGGCGTCTCGAAATTTTCCAATTTGAAGTAGTAGTCATCGAAGTTATCACACCCCGTTAACGAAAAGAGGGCGCTACACATTAGAAGATAAAGTACTTTTTTCATAGAAATTGTCATCCAAGAAGTGAACAAGATAGTTCAATTTTGAATTTCAAGCTCAAATTAATCTCGCTAATCCTATAAACGATTCTCCTTTGAATTGCTTTCAATCAACTTCATAAAAAAGGGGCAGCTTTCACCACCCCAATTCCGTAGACTCGAATTAAACTACTTCACTAAAATTCTCTCAGAATAAATTCCTTTGCGCGTTTCAATTTGCAAGACATAGACGCCAGAAGCCTCATTCAGTTTAACAGAAACTGATGCTGTATTTGAATAAGCTTGATCCATTACTAATCGCCCAGATAAATCAACAATTCGCAGTTTAAGTCCATCCACTTTTTCATCAAATTGAATCGTGAATTCGCCGTTAGATGGATTCGGATAAAGCAAATAATTGCTCGGAGTCGTTTCTGGGATTCCCGCAGTATTTGCTTCACAGATATAATTTTGTGCATCATAATAGGCCTGTAAAGAATCTGCATTATTCTGCAAAGCGGCAACACTTGATAATGGTCCTAGCGTATCTCGACCATAGACGACCACCATATCCAGGCATCTAAATGCCCCTGGTGAAAAAGTCTCACTTTTCATGTTCATAATCATTCTTCTATCTCCTGGGATGTTACTAAGTGACGATTCACTCCATTCAGCCGCATTCAGAGGGTCCCCACCAAATAGATAATTCGATGGTGTAGTGCTGGCACCAGGTGAACCCAGATACCCCAATCCTCCTTCAACCCAAGGACTTCCATCTGCCCACGTGTTATTCATAATATTCCAATAGGAGGGCGCACTCGATGGGTCATTGTATGGAAATGGTGCACTGCTTGAGAAATAGCCGCCGCCATCCATTTGCTGATTTAATGATACAATACCAATTGCCGGTGGGTTTATTCCATATTCTCCATCAACAGAAGTGCCATTGTAGGTAAAAATCATATTACGAATCGAGTCCGTTCCAACATAATCATCCGAATAATCACCTAAGTCGCCATCCGCATAAAAAGAACTTCTAAAGCCATAAAGTGTTTGCGCACCTCGATTGAATACTGTCGAATGAATAAATGTAGCATCATTCAAAATACCATTAGTCGCATATTGATACAACATTACATGTACTTCAATTCCAATTGGATCACTCCCCGACCCTAAATGCAATTGAGCCACATCATTCATGATGATGTATGTTGCCTTATGCCCTCTTATAATTGGGTAATCTCCAAGAAGTGGTTCATATATTCCATTCGAATTTTCATCCTGATAAGGTGCCAATTGAGAAGAGATTCCCATTGCTACATCACCATTTCCTGGCCAATCCATAATTGAAGAAGGAGTTATATAGCCTGGTGACGCATAATTGAGCACATGATCATCAATCTCTGCTTGCGTGACAGACCAAATTGCAGGAGAATAATTTGCTAAATAAGCTGGGGTAGTATACATGGTAGCAGTTGCAACAGGTCCAGGAAAAATATCCAGACCGGGTATAAATTTTGTTGCTGTCATTTTCAATTGACCATTCGCATCCTCCCCTCCATACCATAGGCCAGCACCATAAAGTGCATGTAAATTGGAACCTTTGGGGATTTCATATCCAGGTAGACCTGTTGGATTATTAAACAAAATTCCGCCATCTGTGACATAGGCAGATACATTATTAAAATCAAGTACTGAAGTGCTAATTTGTCCATACGAGAGCGCAACAGTGCTCATACTAATTAGGGATAGGTATATTCTTTTCATAAACGTTATAGTTGACTTCTAAAGTAATCACGCAGATGTCTGTTTATCGCCCAATAAAAGCTAATCTATCATGGATTATACGCCTCTATTAATTTCTTTTTATCAGCTTTAATCAATCAAATCCCAATTACACTATCCAGATGATGCCGTACAAATTCTATTTAGATAGATCTCCTATACATTTCAACAAGAGCATATTTTAGTTCATTCATCACGTTTGATATCAACTATAACCTCCAACAAGTGTTAATTTCGTACATTTGTTATACTAATGAAGCCAAAAAAATGTTTTCAAGGTAGATGACTTTACATTCGTCTAGATCAGCTTTATGAAAAAGTATCAAACAGGATCGTTGCTCTCCCAGATAGATCTCCCTAAAGATCTTCGAGAGAAGTTTGACCTCGAGGATTTACCGAAGGTGTCCGACGAAGTGCGCCAATACATTATTGACGTTATTTCAGAGATCGGAAACAGCCACTTTGGGGCAAGTCTAGGTGTTGTTGAATTAACCGTCGCACTTCATTATGTTTTCAATACTCCACACGATCAATTGGTCTGGGATGTTGGACATCAAGCATACGGACACAAAATTCTTACCGGTCGAAAAGACTCATTTCCATCAAACAGAACGAAGGGTGGAATTTCTGGTTTCCCAAAACGCTCAGAAAGCGAATACGATACCTTTGGAGTAGGTCACTCTTCTACCTCGATATCGGCAGCCCTTGGAATGGCAGTTGCGAGTAAATACAAAGGGGAAGAAGATCGTCAGCACATTGCCGTGATTGGTGATGGCGCCATGACTGCTGGACTTGCTTTTGAAGGCATGAATCATGCAGGATATGAGAAAGACGCCAACTTATTGGTGGTATTGAACGACAATTGCATGTCCATTGATCCAAATGTTGGGGCATTAAAGGAATATCTCACAGACATTACAACATCTCAGACTTATAATAAAGTGAAGGATGACGTTTGGCAACTATTGGGGAAGATCTCCAAGTTTGGTCCTGATGCTCAATCCATTGTTTCAAAAATTTCCAATGCTTTAAAAGGATCTTTGCTCAAGCAAAGTAATCTCTTCGAATCGCTCAACTTCCGTTATTTTGGACCTGTTGACGGTCATGATGCAATTGGCTTGGCGAAAGTATTAGAAGATCTAAAGCATATCCCAGGACCAAAAATCTTGCATTGTATCACTCGAAAAGGAGCAGGATATAAGTTTTCTGAAGAAGGAAACCCTACTCAGTGGCACGCACCTGGATTGTTCAATAAAGACACGGGTGAAATCGTGAAGGTTGTTCCAAAATCGCCTCAAGCACCAAAATATCAAGATGTTTTCGGTCATACAATTGTGGAACTCGCTGAAAAGAATGACAAAATAATGGGAATTACTCCGGCAATGCCAACGGGTTGTTCTCTTACTTATATGATGAAGGCCATGCCAGACCGCGCATTTGATGTGGGCATTGCTGAGCAGCATGCAGTGACATTTTCTGCTGGTTTAGCGACCCAAGGAATGGTTCCTTTCTGTAATATTTATTCCTCGTTTCTTCAACGTGCTTTTGATCAGGTTTTACATGATGTTTCGATTCAAAATCTCAACGTTGTCCTTTGTTTAGATCGAGGTGGACTTGTAGGAGCAGATGGTGCAACTCATCATGGCGCTTATGACTTATCTTTTATGCGTTGTATTCCAAATATGACAGTTAGTGCACCAATGGATGAAGCAGAATTGCGAAATCTAATGTACACGGCACAATTGGAAGACATGGGGCCATTTTCGATTCGTTACCCTCGTGGAAAAGGAGTGATGACAGAGTGGAAAACACCATTTCAAGCAATTAAGGTTGGAACGGGACGTAAGCTCACGAATGGAAAAGATCTTGCCATCTTAACGATTGGTCATCCAGGTAATTTTGCCCAAGCTGCAATTGAAGAGTTGAAATCTTCTGGAGCATCCATCGCACATTATGATATGCGTTTTGTTAAACCATTGGATGAGACAATGCTACACGAGATCTTCTCAAAGTTTGATAAAGTTATTACTGTTGAGGATGGTTGTTTAATGGGTGGATTTGGGTCTGCGATTATTGAATTCATGAGCGATCAGAGATATTCGGCTGAGGTAGTTCGACTTGGGATTCCCGATCAGTACGTTCATCATGGAACGCAAGAAGAACTTTGGAGTGATTGTAAGTTTGACAAAAATGCAATCGTAGAATTGATCAAAACAATGCTGAATCTCGCAATTAAGGACATTGATCAAGCTGCAAATTCGTAAAGTTTACAAACAATTCCATTTCTAGTATCTTTGGGCGCAAGAATGTCTATTGAGATGCAAAAATACGATGTACTTATTGTTGGAACAAGTCCACTGGCAATCACTGAAGCCGTTTATCAGAAGGTAGCGGGTAACTCAGTTTTGTCCATTGACAATCGATCAATTATTGGTGGTGCATGGACAACTGTTTCACATGAGGGCATTCCAACCGTGGAAATTGGATGCCATATCTGGGAGGTCGAAAAAGTAGCAACTGCATTTCTCACCAACTTCTTTCAGTTAAACCTGCAACCCCTCACACCATCCCCAAGACTGATCAAAAAGGGAATGTCTATTCCATACGATTTAAAGATGAATTTGTCTACGGGGAAATACGTGGTTTCAAGATTGATTCGTTTTCAGTTTCGATTGTTACGCGATGGAATGACTTCTCCCGCGAGACGATTTGTACTCTTCCCAAGTAAATATCTCTATCCAAAAGGTGGCGCCTTGGAACTCCATGAGCGCGTGCTTGAAAAGGTAGAAGAGCATCAGCTAGAAACTCGATTAAATACGCACATTGATGAAATCATCCTCTCCAAAGAAGGCTGTATAGTCAAACTTAAAGATGGTGATCAGGACATTTCATCCTCAAAAATAGTACTCACTTCACTGTCAAGTATAGCTCGAATTCAATTTGAAGATGGTACAGAAGTTTCACCTAAAACAAGACAGATGGACTATATTCATTTGCATCTTTTGGTGAAGGGAACGATTCCAAAACGATTCTCTTATCATCGATTGATGGATGACGACACGATCCATCGTGTGAGCGACATGACCTTTCAAGTTGCCGATGAAATTAGTTCAAACGAGCGTTTGATTTGCGTTGGAATCCATGGGGAAAAGTATCATTGCTCCACACATGAAGAACTATTGACGTCAATCCATGCAAAATTGATTGCTCGGAAATTGCTGAGTAAAGATTCTAGTGTACAGCAGCATGGATTCAATGTCTTCCACTCCTATTATACAGATCCAGATTTACTAACAGAAATTGAAGAACGCTCAAATGGAAAAATAGAAGTCCTGCGTTCGACGAGTTTTACGTACGCTTTTCACACGCAACGAGAGAAGTACAAATCCTTGATTTAGCTTACTTCATTGGTTTTTTGCTTGCTACAAACAGCACATATTTCCATGACTTGGGCAAAATAGGATTCAAGACCCAATCGATTCCAGAAAGAAATTTTCGTTGCCCCTCAGAACGACCAAATGTTGCCAGAAATCCTCTCGAATTCATTTTACTTGTTTCAAATTGTGACAGCATTGAAGGCATTTCTTTCCACTTCAAATAGCGCCAACGATGTCCCCAATTGGTGAATTTTTTTCGCCCAAAACGATGCATTCCTGTTGCCTCGAGATTTTCCGCAAATAATAAATAGCCGCCAGGTTTCAAAATTCGATAGAGTTCATCAATTGCTTGTTGTTGCCTCTCTTTACTGTTGAGCGTGCCAATTACAGACTTAAACATAACAATATCGAAGGTATTATCCTCGAAAGAAGTTGATGTGATATCCTGTTTAGAATAAGTAATCTTCTCCTCTACTTTATGGCTCACATGCAATTCCAAAGGAACAGTGTCCATTCCATTATAATCAGAACATTGAACATGATAATCATTCAATGCTAACCAGAGAGACAATCCACCTTCTCGCTCCCCAAATGCAGCAGCTTTTCCATTTTTTATGGAATCCACGAATGGTTGCCAGAACGGAATTGCTTTTCCCCAATTCTTAATATCCCATTGAATAATATCTGCTAGAAGCTTCTTGTCCACCTATTTTATTTGTCGCTAAATTAGCCAATTGTTCCAGTTTTTGTGGTACTTTATTCCATTGTCAAACCATCTACTGAGAATAAACTAAATTGTCCATGCAAAACAACAAGCTCATTCATCACTCCCTCTTGTCGGCATCATTGACGATTGCAGTAGGAATGGTTATGATCCTTTTTCAGTCATGTTCAAGTACAACTACGATAGGGAAAACGATAGAGTTACCCCCTTCCATTGTCTATGCTGAAAATGATACGACCATTTTGGGAACCTTCTCCAATGTAGAAAATCAATTCATTATTGCCCCTTACTTCTGTGCTTCTCTGGAAAAAGACATCAAGGTATTATTAGCTCAGAAAGATGCAAAGGGCAACTACGTATATCACAAGGTTGACGGAACTCCATATGACCTCTACGAAGACGAATTATCTATTTATACGACACTTAACCCAACCATGCAGCAGTATGCAGAAGAGGCAATCCAAAAACATTTAATGGGAGACCTACAACCTGCATTCACGAAGAATAACGCTAAAGGAAAGCATATCCCTTTCAGTGATAGTTACAATGGACATCGAATGCAGACAGAGGATATTGAAAGCATTATGAAACGTGCAAGAGAGCAGTCAGAGCGATACCAGGCAATGGCTAAAGCGGGAATTTCCAAGGAAAAAATCAATGCACGTTTCAATGAACGAGTTGCAATGAAAGTCTTCTCTTGGGAAGGGGAGATTGATACGATTTTAACACCAAATGACTCCATTTTGTATGTGAAAAATTTCATACAATCAAGTTTACTCTCCATAGAACCATCTACTGGTTATGTCAAGGCATGGGTTGGTGGTATTAATTTTGATCATTTTCCATTCGATCGTGTAAAAACCAACAAAAGACCGTTTGGTTCAACAATTAAATCATTTATGTATGCCTCAGCCATGTCTATGGGCGTCATAGAACCTTGCACGGAGTTTTCTGGGAGAACCTATTGCGTAGAACCTTGTGAGCCAAGAGGGAAAAGGTGGTGCCCAAGCGGAAGTGCTATTGGAAATGTTAAGAGCAATTTTGCCGTGTCTAGAAGCAGTATCAGTGTACCAGTCATGTCACTAATGGGAGCTTGCTCTGGGCCCCAAACACTAACGAAAATTCTCGATCGTATGAATATTGTGGTTCCCTATGATATGGTCACACCTTCAATGTGTCTAGGAACTCCAGATGTCTCGCTCTATGAAAATGTTTCCGCGCAAGCCACTTTCGTTAATAATGGAATTTATGTAGAGCCACAAACAGTTCTACGTATTACAGATCGAGAAGGAAATGAAATCTATGCAGCTCAACCCAATCTTGAAGAAGTGTTCAATTCAACAGTGGCATTTGAGCAATTAAAAATAATGAAAGGAGTCATTGATTTCGGAACTTCTACCAGCCTAAAATGGTCTCCAAAATGGGGAGGGATTAAAGTGCCTACTGCAGGAATTACAGGAACAACACAAGGAAATTCAGATGGCTGGTTTATTGGGTTGACACCTGATTTAGTTACTGGAGTTTGGTCTGGAGCAGATGAAATGCAGGTTCGATTTAGATCAATGTCATGGGGACAGGGTGCAAGGATGGCATTACCTGTCTATGGTTACTACATGCAAAAAGTCTATTCGGATTCGACACTAAAAATATCTACGAAGGATTTCATTCAGCCTAATGACTATGATGCTACCTTTTTTAATTGCGGACATGATGCACATTAATTCATGTTAAATTAATCAAAAACGAAGCTTCTGTCCATCATCTAAAGATTCTCCTTATTTTGCGTACTTGAAAGCTAAATTTATGACTGATACTTCACCACAAAAAACAAATTACGGGGCCCTATCAACATTAACACTCGTGTTTTTCTTCTGGGGATTCATTGCTGCTGGAAACGGCATCTTTATTCCGTTCTGTCGCGACTACTTTCATCTCGATCAATTCCAAGGAATGCTTATCGATTTTGCATTTTATGGAGCCTATTATTTAGGTGCATTGGGATTGTTCGTTTTCGGTTCAAAAACTGGTCGTGATCTCGTGGGAGGTTGGGGCTATAAGAAGAGTATTGTCTTTGGTCTAATCTTCTCAGCTCTTGGAGCAGGAGCCATGATAATATCCTTGTCAGCAAATCAATTCTCAGGAATGTTAATAGGCCTATTTATTGTTGCACTTGGCTTTTCATTGCAGCAAACGGCGGCAAATCCATTTATGATTTCCTTAGGTGATGAATCAACTGGGTCGAGTAGAATCAATCTAGGAGGAGGAATTAATAGCTTGGGAACAACATTAGGTCCTTTGATTGTCGCACTGGCATTATTTGGAACTTCTGCAGCCGTTTCCGCTGAAGATATTGCCAATTTGGATCTCAATAAGGTAATTATTCTTTATGCTTTTGTCGGCGTATTATTTCTTGGTATTGCAGCATTGTTTGGCTTTTCAAAGAAAGTTCCAGCTGGAAAAAATGAAGGAAAACAGGAACCTGCGAAAAAAGCTGTTGTATCACTATTGGTTATTACTGGACTTCTCATCGCGTGTTTTTCTCCTGTTTTTAGCAGTTACACTACAGATGAAGCAAAGGAAATTGCAGCAAATGAGACTCAGATAGGTGACATGAATGCTAGCATTGACAAGCAAATTGAAGCTTCTGGGATTAACATGGAGGATTTGAAAAAATCTGAACGTACGAAGATTGTAGAATCAAATTTTGCTGCTGAAAATGCACCAATTGTAGCTCTTCAAACGGAAACCACTACACTGAAAAGACCTATAGAAAATTGGCGAATGATGTGGTTATCTGGAGCACTTCTCGTGATATTAATTGGCCTCCTATCAATTACAAAGATTGCAGGAAAGACCAAGGAAGGTTGGGGAGCAATGCAATATCCACAGCTCACATTTGGTATGCTAGCGATTTTCGTTTATGTGGGAGTCGAAGTTGCTGTGGGAAGTAACTTGGGTGAATTACTTGCTCAAGAACAATTTGGCGGTTACAATTCATCACAGATTGCACCATTTGTTGCCATGTTCTGGGGGAGTTTAATGATTGGACGTTGGGCAGGTGCAATAAACGTGTTCGATTTAAAAATGAATACGAAACAAATTTTGCGCTTTGTAGTCCCGCTCGTTGCTTTCGGAATTATTCTTTTATTAACTGCTCTAGCTGGGCATGATGTTACACTTCTTTACTGGTACATAGTTTGTGTATTGGTTCAAATAGTAGCTTTCTATCTAACGAAAGACAAACCTGCATTGACCTTGACAGTTTTTGCAAGTTTGGCACTTCTCGCGATGGTCGTTGGATTAATGTCTACAGGAATGATTACCGTATATTCATTTTTAAGTGCAGGATTATTTTGTTCAATTATGTGGCCGTGTATTTTCTCGCTCTCACTAGCTGGACTTGGAAAATATCAAACTCAAGGTTCTGCATTCTTGGTAATGATGATCCTTGGAGGAGGTGTAATTCCACTAATTCAAGCGAAACTCGTAGATATTATTGGAGCTCAAAACTCATTTATTGTTGCTGCTGTTTGCTTTGCTTACCTGGCACTATTCGCGGTCTTGGTTAAACGATTCCTTTCAAAACGTGGTATAAGCCTTGAATAACAAAACATGAATAACACACTTCGACTTTTTCTACTCCTATTTACCTCGCTCCTATTAAGCAATGGTGCGTTCAGCTTGGATGAAAAAGGAATAGCGAACAGGGCAAAACGGCTAGTAGAGTTCTTTGAGAAATATCATCTCAAACCAAGAACATTAGATGCACAATTCGGTCAGGACGTAAATCAACTGTTTGTTGAGTATTTAGACGATTCGAAGTTTTTTCTTTATCAATCTGATTTTGAGGTATTATTGGCCTCTGCAGATTCGCTCTTTGCCGAAGTTGAAGAAAAACGAATTGACCATCTTCTCCTGCTTGAAAAGATCCTTATTCAACGTGTTCAGGAGGCTAAGATCTATACATCAGAATTACTCGACGAAGGTATATATGCTCTGGAAATTGAAGGGAAATATGAAGACTTTACCAACTTTTCTGCAGACAAAAACGAATTCGAGAAACGCTGGACGGAGACAGTTGCAAAATTAATTCACGACGAGATTCTCGAGAGCCTCGAAGAAGATGAAACACTTCAAAATATTGACCTGACTGCACGCTGTGAAGAAGCGATTAAAGCTGTTCGTTCTTCCTTAAAAGGGCAATTTGATTACTTGCTTGGAACAAACGATTATTTTGAATTGGCCTATATCAATTGCATTGCCGAATGTTATGATCCTCATTCGAATTATTTCAACGAACATATCAAGGAGGAATTTTCAGAAGAATTGAGCTCGCAACGGGAACTTTTTGGAATCACTTACCAAAAGACGACTGATGGAACCATAGAAATCACCTCTATCATGCCCGGAAGTTCAGCATGGTACGCAGATGGAATCACACCAGGTGATGAACTGCTGTTCTTGACTTCAAGTGATGGGAAGTCAATTGATGTGACAATGGCAACTCCTGCTGAAGTAAGTGATTTCTTCTTCGGGCTAGAATCTGACTCAATCGTTCTTACCTTAAATTCAGACGGGAAAAAAAATGAGGTTAGCCTCGTTAAAAGTGTAGTGTATAGTGATGAAGATATTATCAAATCAGCGCTCTTGAAGGGAGACAAAAACATTGGGTATATCTCACTGCCTGATTTTTATACTGACTGGACAGATACTTCTTCACTTGGTTGTGCAAATGACGTGGCAAAATCGTTATTACGCCTACAAAAAGAAGGCATGGATGGGATGATTCTCGACCTTCGAAATAATGGTGGTGGTTCGATCAAAGAGGCAATAGATTTAGTAGGAATCTTCATCAATTATGGTCCAATTATTCTTGAAGTTGACAAGGAACAGACCATTTATACCTACAAAGATTTTAACCGAGGTTCGATTTATCGAGGACCACTTATCGTGCTTGTCAATTCGTCCTCTGCATCTGCTTCAGAGATTGTAGGGGCTGCACTTCAGGATTATAATCGTGCACTGATCGTTGGACAAAAATCGTATGGGAAGGCTACAGGACAAATGATGTATTCATTAGATCCAAACGTAAATCCACGGTTTCGAGGATTTATCCCTGAAAATCCAGAGTGGGGTTATGCGAAAGTCACA
>JBLHON010000072.1:0-13865 GCA_047621865.1 Crocinitomicaceae bacterium
AATGCTATCAGAAGTTGACAGTATTTCTAACTTCTGTGCTAAACTCCACTTCTTATATTTCATATCTCAAATGTATTAGTTTGAAATTTAAAATATCACTCCGATCTTATTGGGGGCTAAACTACGCCCTTTATCCCCTTTCTTGTACGTTGGCACAAGCCGATGCGGGAGCATCAAGATCTTTAAACGATATCCCTTGGGTAAATTGAACAGGCTTCCTTACGCCAATTTTCTCTCGATTAATCGTGAGCTTAAGCTTTGTTTTAAGGTACTTTGAGATTGCGCTCATCGTTGCTGTTGCATCACTCTTTCGTTTGGTGTAGATACTAAAATCGTCGGTGTAGTGGACAAAACAAGAAAAAGCGCAGCTTTTGAAGAGCGAGCATTAGTTCCTTGTCTAACTCATTGAGTAGAATATTGGACAATAGCGGGCTTAATGGTGAACCTTGCGGAACGCCTTTTCTTCTCTTTTGCAGTTTGCCATTGATCTGTATCGGCACTCGCAACCATTTACGTATCAATCTAAGAGTTGTCGGACATTTTACCTTTTGATAAACCAAGTGCCAATTCAAAAATTAATGAGCTGTTTTCCATAAAGCAAAGATTCGAATTTTATCTTTACCCACTAACATTCATATAGAACCAAAACAACTATCTTTAGTTCAAAACTTAATCACACTAGAATGTCGCACGACATTTTAGCCTGAAACGTTAGTAACAATGACTGGCTGCGTAGAAATCCATAGACATTAGTATTTTTAGGAAATAATTTAACGGTATCATAAAAAAAGCTCTCTTATGCAGAGAAAACAGATTCTCGCTTTAACCCTTTTGGTTGTAATTGTCTTAATCATAGTTGAACCTGCATTTGCAGGTCCTGGCGGATATGTTGCAAAAGGACTATTTAAGACCTGGTGGGGGAAGATATTGTTGTTTGCTCTGTTACTAATATTCTTGCCGCTTATTCTCTATATTAAGTTTAGAGAACACATAGCCGTGCGTAAAAATACAAAGTCACTTTCTAAATTGGGACTTGTAAATAAGGACTTTAGCTGGTTGAATTTAGAAAAAAATGTTCGGAACGTCTATAGCAGAGTTCACGTCGCATGGGAAGATGAAAATATGGAAAACGTATCTAGATACGTCAGTAGCTGGTATTGGCAAAATCAACAGCTGGTTGTGCTTGATAAATGGAAAGACGAAAACTTAAAAAACATATGTCGTCTCCAAGAAATTGGAAAGATAAAACCTCTACATCTAGAAATTACAGATCATGAAGCTCTAGAGGGCTCTAGAATTGCATTTTCAATTACGGGTAACATAGAGGACTTTCTCGTCGAACGTACAACTGGAAAGATCGTTTATGGTCGTAGAGGCTATCAGGAGGAGGAAAAAATCTGGATTTTAGAATACACCGATGGTCAATGGTTACTTGATGACATTAGAGAGGGAAACTTAAGTTTAGCTTTCGCAAAAATGAGTAATTCGATTCCTGTAAACCTACCTAAGCCAATACAAACTAACCCATCCACAAAATAGATGTTACTAACTTAGAAATGAGCTGAAAAACAACTAAAATTCTACTTTTCTTCTTCTATAATTTTCATCGTAAACCAAATCATTCTTGCATACTCCATAGGCTTGCTTAATCAACTTATTGCAAACTGATATCAGTGCCAACTTTTTAGACTTCCCTTTCGCTGCAATTAGCTCGTATAAAGCTCTGCATTGAGGGTTGTTTTGACAAGCAGTGAAACTGCACATAAACCGGTGATGTCTTAGCATTGGATCTCCTTTCTTACTGATATAACTTCTACCTCGAATACTACTTCCTGAAGATCTTTCTACTGGAGCCAGTCCAACATAAGATGTTACCTATTTTGCATTGCCAAAATCTCTAAAAATTTACATTCATAAGGATGAACAAAAATCTATTTCCTGTTGAAAAGATGTGTCAGGTCTTCAAGGTTAGTCAGAGTGCCTATTATTCCTGGAATAATGGCGATTCCAGCATAAGAAAGAATCAAGAGAAGTGTTTATTGGAACTTATCGAGATCATCTATGCAAAGAGTCACAAAACTTATGGAAGTCCAAGGATATTCTCGGAGCTTAAAGCTGAGCAAATTTCAGTATCAAGATCCAAGGTAGCGCGTATTATGAAAAAGCATTCAATCCGCTCTGTTCATTCCAAAAAATTCAAAGTCACAACTGATTCAAAGCACAAACATCCTGTTGCTGAGAATATTTTAGATAGAAATTTTCATGCTGATCATAAAGGGGAAAAGTGGGTCTCGGATATTACATACATTCAGACAAAAGAAGGTTGGTTGTACTTGACTAGTATAATGGATTTGTATGACAGAAAGGTGATTGGATGGGCTATGAGCAAAGGAATGAAGGCTAGCGAAACAGTGGTGCCAGCATGGAAAATGGCGACGACAAACAGACCTATTATGAATGATCTGATTTTTCATTCAGACCGAGGAGTTCAATATGCTTGTACAGAATTTAACGATCAATTGAAAAACCCATTAATAACTCAAAGTATGAGTCGAAAGGGAAATTGCTGGGACAACGCTGTGGCAGAAAGCTTTTTTAAATCCTTAAAAATGGAATGTGTTTATAGAAATGGTTCTACTATGTTTCTTATGGAACACCTATTTTTACGTAAAAAGGATGAGCCCAGAAGACCTATACAAAATTGTCTTAAATATTGATGAAAACTGGAGTGTTTCATGCGTTAAATTGGATGAGAAACAAGAAGAAGTAATCGTGTCACTATTTTATAATAAATCAACAGCAATTGATCCTATCACTTCTGACAATCGTCGATAAAAGTTCTGTTCTGGCACACGCTGACTCAACTGAAAATTGGCGAAGAGTTTTTCCTGATAGTCTTTCTTCTCGGCGCTATCGCTTAGTCTTCAAAAGCAATGCTTTTTCTTCTTGCATAACCCAAGATACGAAATATCGAAACTTGATTTGTTTGGAATTATGAGAGGTTATTCACAACTTAGTTGTGCAACAGCCACATACACTAAGCGTAAGCATAGGGTCTATTCTTCGTGTGATCAATTAAGTATAAGAATCTATTCTTATCTTCGATAAAACAATTTTGGTTGAAAGCTATGCCTACGCCTAGTGTCAGCCGTTATGCACAACGGCGCTTACCCTCGAAATGTGAAATTCGAGAATGCCCAGAATAGACAAAGCCGATCTCTCCAATAAGGAGAGATCGGCTTCTATGAAAAAAACTACTTACTCTTTAATAAAACGGCTTCTTACGATTCCGTTGTTCGTTTGGATATTCATAATGTACACCCCATTTGATAATGGTGCAATAGAGAATGTTTTTGAAAATTCTTGCTGAACTCTCTCTCCAAACATGTTGAAGATAGTTACTGCTTCAATCTCTTCTTCCGAATCTATAGTAATTTGATCAGATGCTGGGTTTGGGCTAATGTTTATCATTGTTGTGCTTAGTTCGTTGATGCCAACAGTAGTAATCGCCGTACAAGCAGACACATCAGAGCAGTTACCATCATCTATAATACATGCGTAATTTCCATTAGCTGTTGGTGTAAATGACTGATTGGTCGCTCCTATTATTGGATCATTTGAATTGTCACAATCTACCCATTGGTACATTGCTCCAGATAAAGTTGCTGTAATTGTATTTGCATTTTCCGTAATGGAAAGATCGATTGAACAACAATTTTCGCTAAAACTTGCTATTGCATCTATATTACTAGGAGAAGGCCAGTTAGAAGTACTCCATGCAATATCGTCAACTTCAATACAAGTTAGATTAGGGTTACTTGTAGCATTGAAGAGTGTGAAATTTGTGTTGTTTCCATTTGCAACATTTAAACTTGTGAATTGATTATCTCCACAAGAGACTATTGTAAGCATTGTATTCGGAGAAACATCTAAGCCCGTTATTTGATTAGTAAAGCAATTCAGAGTATCTAAAGCTAAATTTTGAGAAAGGTCTAGACTTGTTAATTGATTTTCACCACAAAACAGTCTAGTTAATGCAGTATTTTGAGTTACATCTATACTTGTTAATGAGTTAGTATAGCAATATAATTGAGTTAAAATTGTAAACGCTTCAACACCTGTCAAATCAGCAATACTCAAACTGTTACAATCTATCGTACCAGAGAATGCACTTGCTTCACTAACTTGAATTTCAGTATCCATATTAGTATTAATGGCTGCATTACCAACTAAGTATGCTTTAAAGTTAACATCAGGGATATTTACATTTTGTGCATTTACTCCAAAGCTAAATGCTGTAATTGTAATAATACTTACTAATAGTCTTTTCATAAAAATCTGTTTAATTGTTTTTACAAGCTTACACTATTCCGGCATTGAATGAAAAAGCGATTTATGAATACCTCAATCCGTTTTGTAAACTGACATTTAAAAGGTATCAATTGAAGTTAGGAGGAACAGTTCACATGGCTTAATTCACACGAACTCCTCTTTTTCAAATTGATTACAGAAAATTAAAGTAGAATGTTGCTAACGCGCGCTAAAAAATTATACCCGCCCTTTGGACGGCAACGAATTTTGTCACCTCCTTTTATATGCAATTACTGATTGAATAATTATATTCGCGTTATATGAAAAAACTACTACTAATAGGCCTAATTTTATTTAACCACAGTGCTTTTGGGCAAGATTCAAAGACAACTCAAGGAATCGTTCAATTTGACTCAGAGCTTTCGTATAAACTACTAGAGCCAAATCAAAACCTGAGAAAGGTTAATATATTAATTAATGAAAGGAAGAAAGACAGTTCTGCTAATACACGATTTATTATCGGGACATCACTAATTTCAATTTTTGATTATCAAAAATCAAATACAGATTCCAAATTCGCCTATTTAATGAGGCACCCTACTTCTAATAATCAAATAGGTAAAGAGGCTAGCGAAGCAGTTGTTCATTCTTTTCAGTTGTCAGTTACAGGTCAAATTAACAGTTGGCTTGGTTTGCATAGTGAAATTTTGTACAACCCTGAACAAAGTTTTGGAGCAGGAACAATTACAGCTCTCGGAAGAAATCAACTTCAACTACGTAAAGGATTTGTTCTATTTGGTGATCTTAATAAATTCCCGATTTATGGGGCAATTGGTAAAATGGATGCCCCTTTCGGACAGACTGGTTCTGTAAGTCCTTTTACTAATTCTACTATGTGGCACGCATTCGGTGGACTCGGATATGGCGCTCAAATTGGTTTTGATAAATGGGGAATAAATGGTTCATTCATGCTCGTTCAGGGAGGAGCACAATTCAGAGCGATGCATATGCCAGTTGGAGATTCTACAAACGTACCATCGAAATTGAACAATTTTGCTACTGACATCAATTATACATTGAAATTTTCAGAGAAGAACACCTTTAAATTGGGAGCTTCTTATATGCACGGCAGTGCTTATTGTCAGGACTTCCCAGTGACTCACTTCGCGGCTTGTGGAGAAAACAACCCTGCTTATACCTTTTATGCAAAAGTTGAACTATTTAACAGAATTGAAGTCAAAGGTGGCTATGCTGAAACGTTCAAGGCTTGGAAAGGGACTCATAATCCAAATCCGCCATTGGATATCTATGAGGCTTCGAAAGTTAGCTCATTGGATATTGGCGCGAAATATAATTTTAATATCAACGGGGATTACGTTTATTCGATTTCTGGAGAGTTCTCCAATTTTAGAGCTGGAGCTGATGGTTCTCCTTGGGAGCGTCAAAACCAGATAGTTGCAGGGCTTTCTGTACAGTACAAAAAAGCGTCAAAAATATTCATTGAGCTTTTTCGAACAGACGGTTATGCGCCACTTAATTTCATTAGTGGTAGCGATCCCTTCGCGCCCTTCGCGCCAGGAGAGACCCATAGTTTGCGCTCAGCGAATAGTATGGGAATAGTAATTGGAGCGCAATTGACTCTTTAAACGCTAACAACTTGATACGAAATGTTTTATAATAGCAGACTCAGAAATAATGATGCATATAACATAGAACTGAGCTGAAAAACAACTAAAATTCTACTTTTCTTCTTCTATAATTTTCATCGTAAACCAAATCTGGAAGTGCTACATTAGACTGGACAGTGAGTTAAGATATTCTTGCTAGAACTTAAATTAGCAAAATGTCAAAAAAGAAAAGAAGTTAAACCGCTGTCTTTAAACGGAACGCAGTGAAGTTGTCAGAAGAAAAGGGTAATGTTGCCAAAGCAGCGCGTGAGCTGGGCATCGGTGCTCAGCTGATCCATCGCTGGAAAAAAGAGCAAGATGATTATCAACACAACAGTTTTCCAGGTCATGGTAAAGCAAAGCTTACGGATGAACGACGAGAGATCACACGTTTAAAGAAAGAGTGACGAGATGCAAAGATGGAGGCAGAGATCTTAAAAAAGGCGATCGGCATCTTCTCCACGAACGACAGCAAAAATTTGGGTTCATGAAACAACACAAATTAAAATACCCTGTTGAGATGATGTCAAAAACACTTGATGTGAGCAAAAGTGGATACTATAATTGGCTAAAGTCTGGTCCGTCTGATCGATGGTTAGAGAATCGAAAAATCATTGAGCTGATCGAGGACATTTTTGAAGAAAGTCATCAAAGTTATGGTTCTCCAAGGATGGCATTGGAGTTAGAAAAGCGTGGATATAAAGTATCTAGACCACGAGCTGCTCGAATGATGAAAGCTTTAGGTGTCGAAGCTCGAAGAACGAGAAAGTTCAAAAACACAACTGACTCAAATCATAACTATCCAGTTTCTCCAAACCTGTTGAATCAAAATTTTTCAGTGAAAAGAAGAAATCAAGTTTGGGTCTCTGACATTACTTATATCGAAACAACTAATGGATGGGTTTACTTAACAGTAATCATTGATCTATTTGATAGAAAAGCAATTGGATGGTCGCTAAGCGAAGATATGACGGCGGAAAACACAATTATCAAGGCTTGGTATGCAGCTGTTGAAAATAGACCTATCAACGGAAAGTTAATTTTCCACTCAGACAGAGGTTCTCAGTATGCTAGTACAACTTTCAGAAACATACTCAAAAGCTATAAGAAACATGTGAAACAAAGCATGTCCAGAAAGGGAAATTGTTGGGACAATGCAGTGGCAGAAAGCTTTTTTAAAAGCTTAAAAACCGAATGGGTATACAAAAATCATTACGATGTATATTCTGATGCTGAAATATCCATTTTTAAGTGGATAGAGACTTGGTACAACAGGAACAGGAGACACTCAGCCTTGAATTACAAAACTATTAATGAACTTGAATTAGAAATCAATAACCAAAATCTAGCAGCATGATCTTAACCTAGTGTCCATTTTTTTGTTGCAAGTCCACTATCGAAAATAGAGGTTTTTTTTAAAGAATAAAGAGGTTTTTGCGAAGCCTCTCGTTAGTGGTAATGGCTGTTAGAGTGAAAATTCCAAATCTCGAAACCATACAATTAATGTTTAATAGGCATAATTTAGACTATCAAGTACTTGATGAATGGCATTAAATGATGTCAAGCCTAAAGTCTATATATTTGAAAATGCACTTACCAAAACACCATTCGTAATTAGCTTCTCTGCACCTGAGCCATCATAAATTTTACAGTTAAAAGTTGCTTTATATTTCACCACAAAATCTCCTGCAACTGTTGTTTCTAATCGATCAACAACAGTAAATGTCGAGCCTGTTTGATCCCCACTACCAAGAGACGTTGACCATTCTGTACCTCCAGAATAATAAGTCAAAACAATTCCATTAAGTAAAGAAGCATCAAAACCATAATTACCTAACGGAAAAAAATTGCCAAATTCTGCGTTTGTCGCATACCCGCCACTCGGCAGGTTCAAATTCCCTTTTTCAACATTAAGAACCTCAGATAAAGTAGCTCCATTCAAAAGTACCCCACCATAACGAAAGTCACTTGGCGTACCTGTTCCTAATGTCCCTCCAGAGCTGTAGCCAACATATCCATTTAGATAATTGACAACAATCCCATCTATTGAGCCAGTAAATTGAGGTGACGAGGTCGCTGAAGTTGAAGCTGGTGTTGTTATCACTGGAACTGAAACTGGATCTTCTTTCTTGCAGGAAACAAATGCCAATACCAAAACAAGGAGAGCCATATTTCCAATTACCGTAATCTTACTCATAATAATTTATTTAATAGAATAAGAAAATTCGACGTGACTAAAGCGCTATTTTGCCCAAAGCACCTCGTAGTTCTTATTAGTTAGAGATTAAGTACTAATGTAGTCTTTCTTTTATAAATACGAGCGAAGCAATTTTATGGAGAATGGAGCTGCTCCATTTATGCTTCGTAACACTAGCCTACTCGAAAACAACTATCGTTAAACAATGTTTACTGGATGCAATCAAGCCGTATTTGATTCCAGATTCGATTTACCCACCTTGCATCATATTTTCATGCTTTTGTCGAAGCTTTAGCATAGGCACTTAGCATTGGCTTTCAGTATAGGCAATCAGCACCTTCCATTACTCACCTTAAATGAATTTAAAAGTTGACTTATCAAGTTTTGATCATACAAGAGAGGTAGTCATATACGTGATTGGCTTTATTTGTGTATTATTCGCCTCTGACTATTTTGGAAAGTACCTTCAAAAATTAAGGTTTCCTTTGATTACTGGATTTCTCCTTTTAGGGATGCATTAGGCCCACAATCAATTGGCTTGATAAATGAAGATGCAATTCCTCATCTCACGTTTATAAATGATCTTTCATTGGCCTTCATTGCCTTTGCTGCTGGAACCGAACTCTATATGAAGCAAATCAGGAGTCGAATTAAAAGCATAATCTGGAACACGATCGGTCAACTCGTGATTACATTTAGTTTGAGTGCAGTTACGATCTATCTCCTTGCTGATAATATTCAGTTCATGAAAGATATGACGACTTCTTCCAAAGTTGCTGTCTCGTTATTAATGGCAACAATATTCGTTGCTCGTTCGCCGTCTTCTGCAATTGCAATCATTAATGAACAGTGAAGCAATCGTTGGAATTGACCTGCATTTCGAACCACTACTCGTCTGTATTCTCGCCAGTTTTATTGTTACCAATAGATCTCGATTCAGACCTGAATTTCAACATGTAATTCAATATACAAGTCCATTTATTTATGTTGCCTTCTTCACATTAACTGGTGTAATGATGTCACTTGATGTTCTTGCCGAAATTTTGGGTACTGCTCTGATGCTTTTTGGCGTTCGATTGGTTGCCATGATTATTGGCGCTTATGTTGGGTCAACTTTAGCTGGTGATGATAAATTACACAAGCAAATTGGTTGGATGCCTTACGTTACACAAGCAGGAGTTGGACTTGCGATTGAAGTGAGTAGTGAATATGGTGCTTGGGGGAATGAATTCGCAACTTTAGTGATTGCAGTTATTGTTCTCAATCAAATACTTGGACCACCTCTTTTCAAATGGGCATTGAATTTAGTAAAGGAAAGTCATCTCAAGGCAGATCCACAGCACGACGGGATTCGAGATGCTATCATTTTTGGACATGAGGACAGTTCCTTATCCCTTGCACGCCAAATTGCCAATCATGGTTGGGAGGTGAAACTTGCAACACTCAGACGTGAGGTGGATACTGAAGAGTCTGGGGATGTTGATATTCGTTTCATCAATGAAATCAGCCTTGAAAGCCTTGAACTTTTGGAAGCAGCAAAGTCAGAATCAATTATTTTGATGTTGTCTGATGATGAGAACTATAAATTGTGTGAATTGATCTATGAGCACATTGGAACGCAAAACGTCGTGGTCAGGCTACACAAACGATCGAACTTTAATAAGTTTCATAAGCTTGGTGTGTTAATCGTGGATCCAACCACTGCAATTGTTAGTCTGATGGATCACTTTGTGCGCTCTCCCGCAGCGACAACACTTCTTTTAGGAATGGAACAACGTCAAGAAACAATTGACATTGAAGTTCAGGACAAAACACTTCATGGCAGTTCATTGAGAGATATTCGAATACCAAGTGATATTATTATCACTCTCGGTAAAAAGAAAAGATCAAAACATTATTTCACATGGATATACCCGAATTAGAATTGGAGATATTCTAACACTAGTGCGACCCGAAGAAAGTTTGGAAAACACCAGATTGATATTTGAAATGTAATCTCATTTGAACGAAAATGGTATCAATCAGTCATTGGCGTTTGCCCCTCATTAAAGGTGGAGAAGATGAAATCTCCCTGCTTTTTAAAAGAAGTACTTGCAACGTTGACTCGGCTAAAACCAACGGCATTTTACTTCTCGCATAAATCATTCATTAAAACGCCAGCCCAAGAATGATTCTAAGTCATAGAGTATGTTTACTTCACGACCTTCTTACCATATATCACGCACGTTTTAAATGATTCAGCATTGGGATTACGAACGATTTTCGTGAAGCCTATTGCTTTGCCGAATGAATCAGTCTCGAAGGTATATTCTTCAAGAACTGGAAAATGTCCGTCAGAGACTTCCGCTGTTGCCGTGCTTAAGGTGAGGCCATTTAGTGCCCCAATTTCAAGCTCCTTAAAGTCGGCACCAGTAATAACAACCTGATATAGTTCCTGCTGAGCTCCCTGATAATGTTGTATGAGGTCAGTCTCTCCAGATACTTCTATGATCGACCTCTGGCCATCCTTCGTCTCAACACACTCGCCTGTGCAAATGTACTCGCCCTGGATATCAGTTACAGTGTTAATGGAAGAGGTTTCTTCAATGACATCAAGATCTTCAGTTTGGCATGCATTGAGCATTAGTGCCCCGAGGAATAACAATGCCGAATATTTCATTCGCGCGTAAATGTATTTCTTCGTATTTTTCATGGTTAGGTTTTTGTTTTACAGACTTCCAAAATCTTAGCTAGTCAAGACAAATTTGTCCTTCAAGAATGAATGAAATCTATGGTAAATATAGAATAAAAATACGTGCTCTAAATTTACGAAGGTTAACTACTATGCTGGACATCAGAACAAAATACACCTCGGTAGAAAATCATTCTTATCTTTAAACAACATTTAGACTTAAGATTTCGCGTGCAGTAAATATGAATTAAGATGAAATTAATAACGTTATCGATAGCTTTAATTTACTCGGTGGTATCAATGGCTCAAGATACCATAGTCGATAAGAGCACAGGCGTGAAAATAATTTTCACAGCTGAAGGAAAGATTTTTCCTGATAGCTGGTATTCAGCAAAAGTGAAGGCAAAAGGAATCTCACTTGATACGAGTGAATATACTCGGAGCGAAAAAATGATCACTGCTGTTCTAAAAAAGTATCCAATTAACTTGATAAAGAGCAATTTAAAAGTTATTTACATCCTTAAAAAGATAACTTTTTACGATCAATCTTTTGGTGGGACAAATTCTAAATCAAACGTTTACTTATCCAATGAAGGGATAAAAGAAGGGTATTCAGATTTTTACCTCGAGCAACTTTTCCACGCAGAATTTTCAAGTATTCTCTTAAGAAATAATGAGAAATATTTTGATGAACTCGAGTGGTCTAAAAACAATGTGGCTAAATTTAAGTATGGCGACGGAGGAGTAACTGCGCTAAAAGAGAATAAAAACTCTGAGGAATTTGATACGAAATGGAATGTGATTGGTTTCATAAATGAATATGCAACTTCATCGTTAGAAAACGATTTCAATTCATTCGCAAAGAACTTATTCTTGCCAAAAATTGGCTTTGATTCATTGCTAGAAAATTATAGCGAATTGAGTTCGAAACGAAAGTTAATGATCCAGTTCTACAGCAAATTGGACGAATTCTTTACGGAAGATTTTTTTAATCAAATTATGCATCCAACAGAACCTAAACTGGATTAAAATATGGTTTAGCTAGATTGTTACCAAGGTTCCACCAAGATCTCCACTTCCTGGTCCTAGACGAATAACATCATCTGCTCTTTCAATCATACTGCTGTTGTGTTCGATGAAAAGTACTGTATCACCTTGCTCTATAATCGATTCAAATACCTCAAGAAGATTTAAAATGTCGAAATAATGAAGCCCTGTGCTGGGTTCATCGAATAGATACAGTGCAGCCCCCTTTCTTTTTTTCATGATTGAAGTTGCCAATTTCAAACGCTGAACTTCACCACCAGACAGAGTGTTTGCTGCTTGACCAAGATTAATATGACCTACGCCTACCCTCTTAAGAACTCCTAAACTCTCGATAATTGCACCGGATTCAAAATGTTCCATTGCCTCTTGAACTGTCATTTGTAAAACGTCGCCAATGGAACGATTTTTATAGCTGACGCCTAGAAGAGCAGCACTGTAGCGCATTCCTTCACAGATATCACACGGAAACCAGATATCGCTCATGAAATCCATACTGGTCTTTATCTTCCCATGACCGGAGCATGTTTGACACTTTCCATTTTTACTTTGGTATGAAAAATCAGCTTTCTTGAACCCTGCAGTTTTCGCAGATTCTGTTTTAGAGAATATGGTCTTTATCTCTTCCATAATTCCTGTGAGCGTTACAGGAGTACTCAATCTATTTTGAACAAGTGCTTTCTGATCAATTAACAACACCTCCTCGAACTGGTTTAGCCCGAAAACAGATGTACAACCAACTGATCTCTTTGCCAACCAAGAACTGTAAAGTGCATCCTTAATCAGGCTTGATTTACCACTACCGGAAACTCCTGTGACAGCTGTTAATCGCCCTGAATACATTTCTACATCAATACTTTTAAGGTTATTTGCTTTGGCACCTTTCACGCCAAATGACTGTCCTTTTATTCGCTTCGAATTCCCTTTGACTGCTGGATTGGCATTTAATAATTTGCTCGTTACTGAGTTATGTTTGCTCGTTAGCTCGTGTAATTCACCTTGAAAAATTACTTCTCCACCCAAATTCCCAGCCCCAGGTCCCATCTCAATAATATAGTCAGCACTGCTAATAAATTCTGCGTCATGTTCAACCACAACTACTGTGTTTCCATTCTTAACGATGCGCGCTAAAGCCTTTATAAGGACCTTTACTTGTTCGGGATCCAAGCCAATGGTAGGTTCATCCATCACATAGGTTACACCAAATAAATGGGTAGACAGCTGTCCTGCAAGAGTGATTCGTTGCCGTTCTCCACCAGAAAGTGAATTCGTCGAACGATTTAAACTCAAATATCCTAGACCAAGGTCAGAAATTGTCTGCAAAGAAGATTCTACTGTGGGAAGAACCACATTCACTATTGCACTGATGGTAGCATCTTTCTCACTCTGCGAATTCTTGATCAAAGACAGACATTTGTCTATGCTCATCTTAGAGATCTCATGAATATTTTTCCCGAGAAAGGTCGTCTCCAGTAATTCACTTTTTAACCGACTTCCATTGCAAAGCGGGCATTCTATTTCATGTAATAAATCTTCTAGATCTTTTGTGTTTTTAGTATGAAGCTTTCGCTTGTATTCATCATCAATAGAAGTGCAGAAACCAAGCCACTTGGCAGTTAACGATTGCGAACCAGACCTAGATTTGGTTGTAAATTCCCAAGTAACATCCCATTCCGTCTCGCCTGTGCCATACAAGATGATTCTTTTGACTTCATCATTTAGGTCTGACCAAGGACTGTCTAAATTCCACTTTTGTTGGTTTGAAACTACTTCCAATGTTGCTATAAACTGACCGTTCAAGTCAGCGTAGTATGCAATTGCCTTATTCGCAGATACAGCTCCATTGAAAATCGATTTTGCTGGGTCTACAATTATTTTATCGGGATCACATTTGAGCTTTACTCCAAGTCCATCACATTCTGGACAGGCACCCATGTGATGGTTAAACGAATAATGCTGAGCTGTAAAATGCTTC
>JBLHON010000073.1:0-13842 GCA_047621865.1 Crocinitomicaceae bacterium
TAGGATTTAAATTGTTGGCACATCCAAATATTGCTTCTAAGCGATGGGTGTACGAACAATACGATTCAATGGTTGGAGCACGAAACATGGTGACGAATGCACCATCGGATGCTGCCATCGTAAATATAAAAGGAACAAATCGCGCACTTGCAATGACAGTTGATTGTAATTCACGTTACGTGAATGCTGATCCACATATTGGAACAATGATTGCCGTTTCTGAAGCAGCTCGAAATATTACCTGCTCAGGAGGTGCACCAAGCGCGATTACGAACTGCTTAAATTTTGGTAATCCATACAATCCAGAATCTTTTTGGCAATTTGTTGGAGCCATTAAAGGAATGTCTGAAGCATGTCTCAAATTCAATACTCCTGTCACTGGAGGAAACGTTTCGTTCTATAATCAAACAGTTAAAAACGGAATTGAAGTGCCTGTTTTCCCTACACCAACAATCGGAATGATTGGTATCGTAGAGGATAAAGAAGCTATAATGACGTTGGACTTCAAACAAAAAGGTGATCTAATTTTTATTTTAGGAGCGTCACATAACGACATTAATTCTTCAGAATATTTAGCGTCATATCATGGAATTAAAGCATCTCCAGTTCCTTATTTTAATTTGGAAGAGGAGTTTTCTATGCATCAATCATTAAGCGATTTAATTAAAGATCATTTGATTAATGCAGCACATGATATTTCAGATGGTGGACTTTTTGTAACCCTGGTAGAGATGTCATTGCCGAGAGATCTTGGGTTTGACATTGTAACAGATTCGGAAATTCGTGAAGATGCTTTCCTCTTTGGAGAAGCACAAGGAAGAGTGATTGTTACCGTTAATGAAGATAGCGAAGATGAATTTATAGAACGTATGGCAAGTTCGTCTGTGAGTTTCACTCTATTAGGACATGTTACAAAAGGCAAGTTGATGATTGACGATGAACACTTCGGTTTCATACAGGAGGCAAAGGACACGTACAATAATGCACTTGCGAAGCACCTTGAAAATTAGTACTTTCGGGGCGGATTAAACCAATTTATGGAATATAACACGGCACGTGGAGATTTAAGGCTTCCAGAATACGGAAGGAATGTACAGAATATGATTCAGCACGCGATGGAAATCACGGAGCGAGATATTCGGAATAGCGCAGCACAAGCAATCATTGAGGTAATGGGGCAATTGAATCCACACCTTAGAGATGTGGATGATTTTAAACATAAATTATGGACGCATTTGTTCGTAATGTCTGATTTCAAATTGGATGTTGATTCGCCATTTGAAATTCCCACAAGAGAGACGCTGACGGAAAGACCGAAAATCATGACGTATCCAAAAGGAAAGATTCGCTTTGGACACTTTGGTCAGTACACCCAGAAAATGCTTGAACTCTCTAAAGAAATGAAGGATGAGGATGAGCGAAAGTACTTGACTGATACTATGGGTAATTTCATGAAAAAGCAATTCCTAGTGCACAATAATAATGCAGTTGAGAATACCGTGATCGCCGAGCAGTTGAATGAATTATCTCAAGGACAACTTACCCTAGAAAAACCAGAAGAGTTGACGAGCACCAATCAGTTGTTGCGTACACTTGGTTTGAATAATCCTCCTCCAGGAAACAATAACAACAATAATCGTCGTGGAGGTGGTGGTCAGAATCGGAATAAGAAATCCAACAACAATAACAATAATAAGAATAGATCAAAAAAATAAGCAACTGAATGGCTTCATTTGAAATTCATGGCGGGAAACCGTTGAAAGGTGAACTAGTTCCTCAGGGAGCAAAAAATGAGGCGTTGCAAGTGCTATGCGCTCCATTGTTGACTGCTGAAAAAGTAACAATCTCAAACATTCCAGACATCGTGGATGTCAATAAACTTATTGGACTTCTGCAGGCCATGGGAGTGAAAGTCGAGAAAGTTGAAAAAGGAACATACATATTCCAAGCTAAGGAAATCGACCTGGATTACATGCAATCTGAGGATTTCAAAGTACGTGCCGGATCCCTTCGTGGGTCGGTCATGATCGTTGGTCCATTATTGGCGAGATATGGTGTTGGTTACCTTCCAAAGCCAGGAGGAGATAAAATTGGACGACGAAGATTGGATACGCATTTTGCCGGGATGATGAGTCTTGGTGCTAAGTTTAATTACGATGCTGGAGAACATTTTTATGCAGTCGAAGGAAAGAAATTAAAGGGCGCATATATCCATATGGATGAAGCTTCTGTTACAGGAACCGCGAATATCGTAATGGCGGCAGTTCTTGTGGAAGGGGAAACAACAATTTACAATGCTGCTTGTGAACCATATCTACAACAATTATGTCGCATGCTCAATTCAATGGGCGCGAAAATTGAAGGTATTGGCTCAAACATGCTAAAGATTAAAGGTGTAAAATCCTTGAAGGGGTGTTACCATCGTATACTTCCAGATATGATCGAAATTGGTTCGTTCATAGGTTTGGCAGCAATGACACAATCGGAAATCACGATAAAAGACGTGAGTTGGGATAATCTTGGAATCATTCCTACCATTTTTAGAAGACTTGGGATTAAACTCGAAAGAAGAGGTGATGACATCTTTGTGCCAAAGCAAGAGAGTTATGAAATTGAGACGTTTATTGATGGATCAATCATGACTATAGCTGATGCTCCATGGCCTGGATTTACGCCTGATTTACTGTCAATTATTCTCGTTGTTGCTACACAAGCGAAAGGAAGTGTTTTGATTCACCAAAAAATGTTCGAATCGCGCTTATTCTTTACGGATAAATTGATCGACATGGGAGCACAGATTATTCTTTGTGATCCACACCGTGCAACGGTAATTGGATTGGATCGGAAATATGATTTGAGAGGTATTCAAATGACATCACCAGACATCCGTGCAGGAGTCTCTTTATTAATCGCGGCTCTGTCTGCGAAAGGGAAAAGTGTCATTCATAATATAGAACAAATTGATCGCGGTTATCAAGATATTGACATTCGTTTAGGCAATCTTGGTGCAGATATCAGAAGAATAGGCTAATGAAGATTCTCATAATTTTACTCGGATTTGGATTGCTTAGTGCTGTTGGAGTATCTGCTCCTCCCGCTAAAGGAGATCAAGCGCCTGATATTGAACTCATTTCTCCAAAAGGAAAGAAAGTCAAACTTTCGAAACTCAAAGGGAAAATGGTGTTGATCGATTTTTGGGCTTCTTGGTGTGGACCATGCCGAAAAGAGAATCCAAATGTGGTGGAAGTCTACAACAAATACCACAAGAAAAAATTCAAGAACGCGAAAGGATTTGAAGTCTTCAGTGTTTCCTTAGATCGAACAGAAGATCCATGGAAGGCAGGAATTAAGGCCGATGGATTATTCTGGAAATTCCATGGATGGGATAAAGATGGTGCTGTTTCTACAAAGTATGGAGTTAGATCTATTCCAACTGCGTTTTTAATTGATGGCGAAGGAAAAATTGTCGCCTCTGGAAGAGAAGTTCGCGGATTGGAATTGCACAAAGCCCTGGACGCTCAACTCGACCTTTGATTTGATGTACGTCATTTTATTGATTCTAGCTGGTGGGGGAGTAGCCGCCGCAATCGTTGGGATAATGAAATCTATCAAGTATAAAAATGGCAAAGACCCAGATGATTCTCCAATAAGAAATAATCGATTTAGAAATCGCACTGGAAGGCGATAAGATTGAGGGTTTTTGATTTTATTATCGTTTGTATTCTACTTTTTTCCGTTACCTTTTTAGTTTCAGAACATTATGTAGTAGAACCAACGACAACTAATTATGAGATTCAAGCACCTTCTTCCAGCATTAATACTAGTGTTTTTTGCATGCAGTTCTCCTCAGGAGGCAATAGAGAAAATCACGAGTAATCCAGAAAATCAAGTATCAGTCATTCAACCAATCCATCTCGATGGCGTGGAAAATGGACCAATTATTTACAAGGTCAATGCCCAACATCCTGAAGTAATCAAAATAAAAAGAGGTGGAACTCTCGTTTTTGATAAGGACGCTTTTGTTGATGGAAATGGTAATCCTGTGAAGGGAGAAGTTGATGTAGAATGGCAAGAGTTTCACAGCCTAGGTGATATTATGCTCTCTGGAATTCCAATGAAGTACGATTCTGCAAGTATTGCAAACAACCTTGTTTCAGGTGGTATGTTCACGATTAATGCATCTCAAGGCTCTAGTCCAGTGCACATTGCTCCAAATAAGTCTGTGGAAGTAAACTTGGCATCAATTCAAGATACTCCTTGCTATAATTTTTACGAGTTAGATGAAAAATCAGGTGATTGGTCCTATGAAACGACAAAAGGAAGTACTCCTATCGAAACTGAAGAAGACGTTGTGGATGCTCCCGAGTCAACTAAGCCTGCAGATCCAAATTTGTTAGATGTTACCCTAGATACACGAAAGTTTGCTGAATTGAAGGGGCTTGACATTGTTGCTTGGCGTTCAAAACGTGCTTTATCGCCAATGGATAAGCGATTATTAGCAGCAAAAAGCTCTGCTATACGCTTGATTAAAACAGACTCACTCGGCTTAACATTAGAAGCAAGGACTGCGGCGAAAGAAATTCTTCAATATCCTGTTGAACCCTATTTAATGAAGGATGCACAAGCTGATTCGAAAGGGTTTCGAAAAGAGATGAATGCCGATCTCGCAGAAACGCGAAAGTATACCAAGGATATTGCAGGAGGCGAAGTTGTTCGCTCGATAAGCATAGACAATTTTGGAACCTACAACTGGGATTGTGTTCATCAATTTGAGGATCCACAACGTGTAATGGCAAGCTTTTCCTTTCCATTGAATGTGAGTAAAAAGCTTATTACTGTGTTCTTAATTGCACCAGATAGAAACCTAGTTATTCAATGTAACTCTGAGGGAGATAACAACTTTTTCTTTGATCCTGAAGATAAAAATTGCCTGATTGGAATCTTACCAAACAATGAGATCGTGTCTGTTTCAAATAAAGGTTTCGATGAGATTAGATCTCGCGGCAGTGGACAAGAATACACCTTTTCATTTAAGAAAACGGGAATTAAATTGTCATCTCCGGCAGATATCATGGATCATTTGAACGTTGTGATATAGTCTTGAGAAGTCTCTTAATCGCCATATTAGTTTGCTCGATATCCAGTACATATGCACAAACGACTTTAGTTGGAATTGAAGACGGTCAGTGGTTTATGTATTCGGATGGAGCTAGATCTCTCTTGCCAAAAGACATCCATGATCTCGGTAATTTCGATCGGCTCGGCTTGGCCTATTTTATGCGCCATGATAAGTACGGGTTAATTGATTCAAACGGTCAGATTTTACTCGAGGAACGCTACCTGAAGGCCGAACAACTTCAAGGTGGATATTATCAATGTTTAAAGAAAGATGGTCTAGATCTCGTGAAATTTGAAGACGGAGAATTTAGCTTCAGATACTGTCTAGAACTCAATAAAGTTGAAAAAGGATGGTACACTGTTAAGTTTTTACCTAATCGCGTACTCATTAACACTGAACATCAGGTGGAAATTCCTCTTGACAGGAACGATAAGATAATTGATGGCTTTAATGGCTATGTTTATGCGAAGATTCAAGACACATTACGTCTCTTTGGTCCTGACGGCAAACAAATTGAAATGGGGAACAATTCCCCTATTTTTTCTGAAGGAGCGATTGTTATTGAAGGTGTAGAAAATCAGCTGGTGGTATTTCCAGATCGCGTACTTGATCTTCCCAAAGGATCAACAAATATATCACTTGCGGGATCAGAACTCAATTATTCGCTCGATAAACAAACGAGAATTATTGACATTTCTACAGGTGAATTAATCCTAGAAGTTACGTGTGATAAATTACGTCGAGTCGCTAATGGTTACATGGAAATTACGTTGGATGGAAAGGTTGGAATTATTTCTGATAAAGGAAAAATAATTTGTCCAACTATTTATGAGTCAGCCTCGGTTGTGGGGAACTTCCTGATGGTTCGAACAAAGTCAGGTTTGGGTGTTTTGGACCTAGCTGGAAAGCAACTCGTTCCTTGTAAGTACAATCGCCTTCGTCCTTCTAGAGATTATTTTTTAGCGATCTCTGGGTTTGGTTTGTATGGCTTGTACTCTCGAAAGTCTAATCGTGAAATCTTAGATTGCGTCTACGATCGTATCATGTTTGGAGACTCGAAAGTACGTGCATGGTCGAATAATAAAATTCGAATTTTGGAACTGGATGATCAACATAAAATCACTAGCGATTTAGTTCTGGATAATGTGATCACCCTCGATCATGATGGAGTAGGATCTTCCTACAAAATCGACGATCGTTTGTATTCGCTAGGCTGGTACATCGAGAACCTGGTTATCTACGATTCTGCAGGTTTCAAAGTAAAAGATATTCAAAAATGGGGGCTTCATGGTGCAAATGATACCGTTCTTATGGAGCCCAGATACAAACAGCCAACATTCGTTCCAAGGGCTGATTTCAGCCTTGTTCCGGGGCCTCAAAAGACTATAGTCTACGATGGTAAAAAAGGCGGATCTCGAACTACACTCATGATCACGAGTCATATAACAGGCAAGAATTTGATCAATGAAGCCATTATTTCGGTGGATACTTCAGATCTAATGACGCGAAATTATACCCGTTTTCTGGGTACTGAAGGCCCGGGATTTATTTTAGACGACAATAGGGTTGTTCGCGCCCATTTCATAGATGGATACGATACGAAGTACGTTCGTTACTGTGCCGGAGAAGAAAGAAAGATTTTTGCGTCTAATGAAAGTGATCCTGAGGCATTGAAGTATCCAAATATGGATTTGAATGATAACCCAGCATTATCGATTGACTATTTTCTAGAGGATAGTTATCAGGAGTTTTTTCGCTATGAAAATGTTGAGTGGAATTTTTTAGATACTTCTGGAAATCATGTCTTCGAGAATCACCTGGAATTTGCCTTTCCATACAGACGCAATACAGCTATTATTAAAACTGAGGGAAAATGGGGCGTGGCATTGGAAGATTCTATCGTGATTGCTCCAATCTATTCGTATGTTAGCCGCGCGTCAGAATTATCAGATACTATTTTCTTGGTGAAAAGAACCCCAGGAGGTGTGCGTTACATTGATTCAGCCGCGAATACCATGAAGAATGGAATCACGAGGTTTACACTGAGTAAAGGTAGTTTGTCGCAAATCCAAATTAACAACAAGAAGGCAATTATCACTCCAGAATATGAAATTATTTCAGGCGAGACCTCGTTTCAGAAACTCTTCGACAATAATCTTTTCTACAGCAAGAGGAAGAAGGAATTTAGCATTTTTTCTCAATCTGGAGCAGTAATCGGAAATACGAAATTGAAACCAGAGAAATTTATTGGGGAAGAGTATATTGTCACTTCATCAAAGGGAAAAAAAGGAGTGGTTAGTATGGATGACGAGATCTTGATTCCATTCATTTACAAAAACATTGAAATGCGTGGCAACTACATTTTTGCCGTGAATGGCTTCGAAAATATGCTTTATGATGGCAATTTGAAACTATTGATGAAGTGTAAATCTAACAAGGTGTTGGTAGATACGATTACTGGAAATTACGCACTTAGTAATGGTCTTAGAATTAGCACGTACGACATCAATACTGGGAAGAAAACAGGCAGTTGGAAAGGGTGGAAATTTAGTGATTATCACAATGGATGGATCGTAGAGGCAGCAAAGGAAAGTAGGTTGATCCATAGTTCGGGAAGAATAGTGCAATTGAGCTTTCAAATTGCTGAGGTGATCTCCATGGGCGAGTCTGGCTACCTTGTACATGGGACGAATAAAAGTTCGCATTATTTTGACACTGACTGGAAGGAGAAAAGGTTTAAAGCACCCCTTAAAAAAGCGAAATATGTTGGGGAAGGAAGAGCAGTTAGCAGAACTAAATTGGGGCTCGTTTTATTTGGCGGGGAAACTGAGCAGTGGTATGAAATGGGCAGATCTGTAAAAGGTGATTTCAGTAATGGATATCTGCTTCTCTATCTCAAGGGAAAGAGTTTCTACGTGAATCCCGAGGGAAAGAATGTCTTTCAACGTGAATTTATAGATGCCACGCCTTTTGGAACAAAATACGCGACTGTTAAAGAACGTGCAGGTTGGACACTTATGGACGCAAATGGTTACTTCAAAGCACTGCCTTCATTCAATAAAATCAAAGAACTTGGCTCGAATGTCTTTTCAACATCCAAACAATCTGTATATGGCTTGTTCGATTCACATGGGAACGTAATTCTCCCCGTTAAATTTCAAAAAATAAACATCCTGAACAAAAACCTCATCCAAGGAATCGTTGATGGTGAGATCCACTATTTCAATCAAAAAGGGGAAGAGATTATTTTGGATTGAATTTGCTCAAAATCACACTCCCGCTGGCTGTTGGGACAAATATCACCTCTCTATCCCTCTCTAGATCTCAATAATTCTTCCGACCAGAAACTATTTTTGACCGTTCAGAAACTTATGACGTAAATATCAATTCAATCATGTATCTTGTGAACATATGTGATCAATCCCCCATCAATTTGGATATGGAGGTCAACTACTAACAAAACATTATGAACTACATAGTTACTACTTTATTTATTTTTTTTCTGGGAAATTTGATGGCTCAAAATGAAAGCTGTCTCGACTTTGATGGCGTAGATGACTATGTTTTCGTGGGAGATGTCAATGATTTAGGGCTGCTTAATTTCACAATCGAAGCATGGGTTTATGTGGAGGGGACTTCTGGTATTGGCAATAAGATCATTAACAAAGGATGCACATCTGTTGGTACTCCAAGTAATGCTGGATATGGTTTGAGAACAAGTAAAACTGCAGCAGATGAATTAGAGTTTCATTTGGGACATTCAGATGGTAGTTCTACGAGAGTGCTATATATTGGACTGGTTACTGATCAATGGGTTCACATGGCTGGAGTTCGAGAACAGAACACTGCATATCTCTACATCAATGGTGTACTGGTTGCTCAAGAATCGACAGGCGTCGTTTACAATGTTGATACGAATGTGCCCTTAACAATTGGTGCAATGGACAAGTTGGGAATGTTTCCGGTAGCCGAGTTTATGGATGGAAAAATTGATGAAGTAAGAATTTGGAATGTTGCTCGAACAGTTGATGAAATTATCGCTAATATGGATTGTGCTATTGCGTCGCCTCAGACAAATCTCTTAGCCGTCTATAATTTGAATGAAACAAGTGGGATTTTAGCTTCTGATGCAAGTGGTTTCAATAATGCAGGTGGACTAATTAGCAGCCCAGTATGGGTGGCCTCAACAGTCGCGCTCGCTTGCAATGTCGAGATAACAGAATCTCAATTGGAAGAGACATTGGTAGTTCCAAATCCCTTTGATTCTGAGATTAGTATTGAAAACCCATCCAGATTCGATAACTATTCTCTAATCGACATGACAGGTAAAATAGTGCAAAAAGGGATGCTAACGAGTGCTGAAATTTCAGTTCTAGAAATAAACGCTGGAAGTTATCTCTTGGTGCTCAATCAAGGAAATCAAGTAGTATCAAGAGTGAAGGTTTTGAAGAAATAGACCAACCTCAAATAATCTCAATCGCCTTCGCGCAATCGAATATTCTGACAATCGAATAATCGCTCCATCAGTCTGTCAGTTATTCGCCCTCAATCCCTCTCAAACTGTCATCTTTTCACGCTTACAAACATTTTTACTGACAAGGTGTCCTATTAACAAGATTGGCAGTATCTTTGCCATCCAAAAGTCAAACAAATTAAACGGTTATGTCAGTCGATAAAGAGGTGAATAACGAGAAGGAACAAGTGGAGAATCAAGATCAAGTGAACGAGAAGGATCAAGTGAAAGAAGTGGTCGAAGAACCCGCTGAGCCAACAATAGAGGATAAATACACGGAATTGAACGATAAATACCTTCGAATTCATGCTGAATTTGATAACTATCGTAAGCGTACAAATAAAGAGAAATTAGATATCATCAGTACTGCAAATGCTGGGATTCTTAAAGACCTTATTCCAGTAATTGATGATTTCGATCGTGCCATCGTAAACAACGAAACGGCAGATGATTTGAAAGGTGTCAAAGAAGGATTCAACTTGATATTTAATAAATTCAAATCGACTCTTGAGTTGAAAGGTTTAAAAGCCATGGATTCAAAGGGTGAAGTGTTTGACAGCGAAATTCATGAAGCTATCGCAAACGTTCCTGCACCATCTAAAAAGATGAGAGGGAAGGTGATTGAAGCAGTTGAGAAAGGATATTACCTGAATGATAAAGTGATTCGCTACGCTAAGGTTGTAGTAGGACAATAAGGAACGGAACTACCTAAGAAGGTTATGAGTCAGAAAAGAGATTATTATGAAGTGTTGGGCGTTGCCAAGAATGCCGCAGCAGCTGAAATAAAAAAGGCCTATCGAAAGTTGGCTTTGAAGTATCATCCTGATAAGAATGAGGGAGATACTGCTGCCGAGGATAAATTTAAGGAAGCCGCAGAAGCGTATGAAGTTTTAAGTTCTGAAGAGAAAAAATCACGTTATGATCAATATGGTCATGCAGGAATGTCTGGTTCTGGAGGATTCGGCGGCGGCGGTGGCGGCATGAACATGGACGACATTTTCTCTCAATTTGGTGATATTTTCGGCGGCGCATTTGGCGGCGGTGGAGGTGGAGGAAGCTTTGGTGGAAGCAGAGGCGGAGGCAGAGTTGTTCGCGGTACCAATCTTCGCGTGAAGATGAAGTTAAACCTCCAAGAAGTTGCTGAAGGTGTCAATAAGAAAATCAAAGTAAACAAGCTTGTAAATGCTGATGGAGTAACCTTCAAAACGTGTGATCAATGCAAGGGCTCTGGTCGAATTATGCGCGTTTCTCAAACTTTCTTGGGTGCAATGCAAACTCAAACGACATGTAATGTTTGTAGTGGTGCAGGAAAAAAGATTGACGAAAAACCAGCTGATGCAGATCAAAATGGTTTGAAACGGAGCGAAGAAGTGATCGAGATTGATATCCCTGCTGGAGTAATGGAAGGAATGCAATTGAGTGTTACAGGCAAAGGAAATGCAGGTCCATTTAATGGTGTCCCAGGTGATTTAATTGTTGTGATTGAAGAAGTTCAGCACGATACATTAAGACGTGATGCAGAGAACCTACACTATGAAGCTTATGTGAATTTCGTAGATGCTGTTTTAGGAGCGAGTATGGAAGTTCCTACTGTTAGCGGGAAAGTGAAAATTAAAATTGATCCAGGAACGCAAAGTGGGAAAACTCTTCGCCTGAAAGGTAAAGGGATTCCAGTCCTACAAGGATATAACAGTGGTGATCTATTCGTACACATTAATGTTTGGACGCCTAAGAAAGTTTCGAAAGAGGAAAAAGAAATTCTTGAAAAATTAAAGGAAAGTGACAATTTCCAACCAAATCCAGATCATCACGATAAAGGATTTTTCCAACGAATGAAGGACATGTTCCAATAGACATGCAGTTTGTCGAGCAAGACCTTAAGGGAACTAAAAATAGAGGGGTCAATCTTCTTACATTAGCACTTACCTTGCTGGGTTTTCTGGTTGGAAACTTTGTTACAATATTTTTGGTGACTACCTTTAATATTGAACTGTTTTCGGAAACGCAAACAACAGATTCAAACCTCATTCTCGTCTTACTGCTGATCCCGTTTATTTTTGTTCTCGCAGCTTTAATGCTCTGCATCAAATATTTGCATAAGCGACCAGTTTTGTCCCTTTTTACCTCTCGCGAAAAATTCGATTGGAAACGTTTTTTTATCTCCTTCACAGTTATGGGAATCGCTCTGGCTGGGTTTTTATTCTACAGTTTTTCGGCGGGAGCAGACATTGAATGGAATTTCGAATCAAGTACATTTATTCCTTTATTACTTGTGTCATTTTTAATTCTGCCCATGCAAACAGCAGCTGAAGATGCACTTTTCAGAGGTTTCCTTTTTCAAAGCTTCGGCAGGTTTTTTAAACATGCAGGACTCAGTATTTTAATCACTGGAATCTTGTTTGGCTTGTTACATGCGGGAAATCCAGAGGTAGCTAAAATTGGTTGTGGACTGCTTGCATATTATATTTCATCGGGAATATTTTTGGGCATTATGACTCACATGGATGATGGAATGGAGCTCGGAATGGGATATCATGCAGTCAATAATATCTTCGCAGCAGTTATCCTGACAAACAATTGGCAGGCATTCCAAACAGATGCTTTATTGATTGATAATTCTCCACCCCAATTCGGCTGGGAGAGCATACTTACGCTACTGATTCTTCAGCCTTTACTATTGTTATTGTTCGCGCGAATTTACAAATGGAAAAACTGGAAGAAAAAATTAATTAATAGTCTGTAAGAAGTCACAATTATCACCGTCAAAACCTAGGTGACTTGAAATAGGTATCTTTATGGTCACCAAAAATAATTTATGAAGACATATTACGATCCAGAAGATTTAAAAAAATTCGGTCAAATTAAAGATTTCCAACCTGAGTTAGGGGCTAAATTCTTTGATTACTATGGCGATGTTTTTAAAGAAGGAGCACTGACAGCTCGCGAGAAATCGTTGATTGCCTTGGCAGTCTCTCATTCTGTTCAATGTCCTTATTGCATTGATGCCTATACGGAAGATGCCATGGAAAAAGGGTGTGATGAAGAACAAATGATGGAAGCTGTGCACGTAGCTGCTGCTATTAAAAGTGGAGCTGTGCTCGTACACGGTGTCCAAATGATGAATAAATACAAAGATCTATCAATGTAATGGAGGTATTAACACACAAATCTCTTTCTGCTCAAAGTCATGAGCTCTCTGAAACTGATCGCCAATTGGCCCTTTTAGAAGAGACTGATTTGATCCCATTTGAAGATAAATTGAAGGAAACGAACATGTTTCCATTAACAACAATTGGACTTGATGTCTTCCAAATTAATATGGGAAAGATGTGCAATCAAGTCTGTAAGCATTGCCATGTTGACGCTGGACCAGATCGAAAAGAGATCATGACGCGTGAAACAATGCAGCTATGTCTCGATGCAATTGATAAAACGAATTGTTCGACCATAGATCTCACAGGAGGTGCACCAGAAATGAATCCTGAATTCAGATGGTTCGTAGAGCAACTGTCGCTCAAAGGAAAAAAAGTAATCGTTCGATGTAATTTAACGATCATCGTGGCGAATAAAAAATACAACGATCTTCCTGAATTCTTCAAGAAGCATAACATAGAAGTGGTCTCATCGTTGCCCTACTTTACATCTACTAAGACTGATGCACAAAGAGGGGATGGCGTTTTCGATAAAAGTATTCAGGCCCTACGACTTTTAAATGATGTTGGCTATGGAATAGATGGATCAGGATTGATTCTCGACCTTGTCTACAATCCATCAGGCGCGTTTTTACCTCCTGATCAGGCTGCTTTGCAATTAGATTTTAAGAAGAAATTGAAGGATCGATTTGATATTGAGTTCAATGAGCTCTATGCGATCACCAATCTTCCAATTAGTCGCTTTCTGGAATACCTTGTGGCAAGTGACAATTACGAAGGATATATGGAGAAGTTGGTGAATGCCTACAATCCTTCAGCCGCGGAAAATGTAATGTGCAGAAGCACGATTTCTGTAGGTTGGGACGGGTATTTATTCGACTGTGACTTCAATCAAATGCTCGATTTGAAAGTCGCGACAAATGGTAGTCAACACCTATCAGATTTTAATTTAAAAGCGCTCGACGAGAGAGAGATCATTGTGAATCAACATTGCTATGGTTGCACTGCTGGCGCTGGATCAAGCTGTGGTGGAACAACATCATAAAGAATCAACTTAA
>JBLHON010000074.1:0-13730 GCA_047621865.1 Crocinitomicaceae bacterium
GTCATCTGCGTTCCTTTTTCTGAATAACTCGGAATGCTGCTCACACTAATATTATCCAACATCCAACATCCAACATCCAACATCCAACATCCAACATCCAAGCGCCTTCGCCGTAGCTTCAGCGAAGGAGCACAATCCAACACCAAGCACCAAACAATGTTGCACGCTGATCACGCTGATCACGCTGATTTATATGATCAACCTAATTGTCGCACCCAAAATTAAATATCTACACGTTCAATATCAAAATCCATCCAGCACTTTAATCACTTTTATCAGCGTCATCAGCGTCATCTGCGTTTCTTTTTCTGAATAACTCGGAATGCTGCTCACACTAATATTATCCAACATCCAACATCCAACATCCAACATCCAACATCCAAGCGCCTTCGCCGTAGCTTCAGCGAAGGAGCACAATCTAACATCCAGTTCAGTGCACTAAAGATCTAAGGATATAAGTGTCCACTTTTTCTTATTTTTGCGCATCTAGAAAAATTGAAATGAAAAGAATCAAAATTGCAGATGTTCTAACGAGTTCCAAAGTTGGTGATTCGCTTATCGTGAAAGGTTGGGTCAGAGCCAATCGTGCCAATCGATTTATTCAAGTGAATGATGGTTCCACGATTAAGAATATTCAGGCAGTCGTTGATTTTGAAAATTTCGATGAAGCACTTTTGAAACGAGTTACAACTGGAGCAGCTGTCGGTATTACAGGAACTCTCGTAGAATCGCAAGGATCTGGTCAGGCCGTAGAAATTCAAGTAGAAGTACTCGAGGTGATTGGTGATGCTCATCCAGATGATATTCAGAAAACCGTCATGCAGCCAAAACGCCACAGTCTGGAGTTTCTGCGTGAGCAAGCACACCTTCGTTTTAGAACAAATACCTTTGGTGCCGTTTTTAGAATTCGTCATGCTGTAGCATTTGCTATTCATAAATTCTTCAACGATGAAGGGTTTTATTACCTGCACACACCAATTATTACAGGATCAGATGCAGAAGGAGCAGGAGAAATGTTTCGCGTTTCCACATTAGATCCTGTGAAACCACCATTGATGGAGAATGGCGAAGTGGATTACTCAGAAGACTTTTTCGGAAAGCCTGTGAACCTTACTGTTTCAGGTCAATTAGAAGCTGAACTTGGTGCTCTTGCACTTGGGCAGGTATATACTTTTGGACCAACTTTTCGTGCAGAGAACTCCAATACTTCCAGACATCTTGCTGAATTTTGGATGATAGAACCTGAAGTAGCTTTCAATGATTTGAAGGACAACATGGATCTTACCGAAGAATTCTTGAAGTATCTGGTTAATTATGTTCTTACAAATTGTCAAGACGATCTTCAGTTTTTGAATGAGCGCGATGCAAAAGAGCAGGAATCAAAACCGCAAAATGAGCGCAATGAATTGACATTGATCGAGCGCATGGAATTTGTACGCGACAATGAATTTAAACGTTTGACATACACAGAGGCGATTGAGGTTTTACTTCAATCCAAGCCTTATAAGAAAAAGAAATTTAAATACGAAGTAGCATGGGGCGTTGACCTTCACAGTGAGCACGAACGTTACTTGGTTGAGAAAGAATTTAAATGTCCAGTAATCTTATCGGATTATCCAGCAGAGATAAAAGCCTTCTACATGCGTCAGAATGACGATGGAAAGACTGTTGCGGCAATGGATGTACTGTTTCCAGGTATTGGTGAGATTGTGGGAGGTTCGCAGCGTGAAGAGCGCTTAGATATTCTTAAAAAGAAGTGTGGAGATTTCAATATTGAACCAGATGAATTGGATTGGTATATGGACACACGTCGCTTTGGATCTGTGCCACATGCAGGTTTTGGCTTGGGATTTGAAAGGATGATTATGTTCGTTACTGGAATGTCGAACATTCGTGATGTAATTCCATTCCCAAGAACTCCGCAAAATGCTGAATTCTAGAAAAAATTAGTTCACAAAAAAAGACTACATTGGTCAGTAATATAGGCACATGGCATTAAAACAAAATCTCTCTCATAAACTGGAACAGCGGCTGTCACCGCAACAAATTCAGTTGATGAAATTGTTGCAAGTGCCAACGATGGAACTTGATCAACGAATTAAGCAAGAGCTTGAGGAAAATCCTGCGCTTGAAGAAGGCGAGGAAAAGGACGAGGATGAGCTCAGTGATGATGAGTTTGAAGAGGATGTAGATGAGGTCGAAGAAGAATTCGATATCAGTGATTACCTAGATGACGATGCGGATTATAAAACGCAAGCCAACAATACGAGTAAGGACGAAGATGAAAAAGCCATTCCTCTTTCCGGAGCTGAAAGCTTTCAGGAGAGCTTAACAAAGCAATTACAACTTCGTTATTTATCCGACGATCAATACTTAATAGCCGATACACTTATTGGTAACCTGGATGAGTCTGGATACTTGAATCGTGATATTGAAGCAATTGTTGATGATCTCGCATTTTCAGCAAATATGTCAGCCACTGAAGCAGAAGTCGAGGAAATTCTCATGATGATTCAAGAGCTTGAACCTGCAGGAATTGGCGCACGGAATTTACGGGAATGTCTACTGATCCAGATGGATCGAAGACAAGATGGGAATATCACCAAGTTCACTGCAAAGAAAATACTCGAAGTATATTTTGAAGAGTTCACCAAAAAGCATTATTCGAGAATTGCCAAAAAGATGGAAATCTCGGAAGAAGATTTGAAGGAGGCGATCGATGAGATCATCAAGCTCAATCCGAAACCGGGAGGATCTATGAAGGAATCCGCAACAAGTTTCCAACAAATCATTCCCGATTTCACCGTCTATGAGAATGAAGGGCGATTGCTTTTAACGATTAACGGGCGTAATGCTCCTGAGTTAAAAGTGAATCATGAGTACAAACAAATGCTTAAGCGTTATTCTGAAGGAGCTAAAGCTTCTAAGAAAGATGACGATGCACTCTCGTTTGTAAAACAAAAACTCGATGGAGCCAAATGGTTTATTGACGCAATTAAACAACGTCAAAATACCTTGTTGCTCACCATGGATGCAATAATGAATTATCAAAAGGCTTATTTCTTATCAGGTGATGAGACCAAGATGCGGCCAATGATTTTGAAGGATATTGCGGAGATAGTGCATTTGGATATTTCAACAATCTCACGTGTTGCGAACAGTAAATATGTGCAAACAGCCCAAGGAATTCGTTCCCTAAAGTACTTTTTCTCTGAATCATTATCTACAGATTCTGGTGAAGAGGTTTCTACGCGAGAGGTGAAAAAAATATTGTCTGAAGCAGTTGAGGGAGAAGCAAAGCGAAAACCACTTACAGATGAGAAGTTGGCAATTTTATTGCGCGAAAAAGGTTATAATATTGCGCGTAGAACAGTGGCCAAGTATAGAGAACAGTTAAATATTCCAGTAGCACGATTGCGAAAAGAGCTCTAATGAGAATTGTTTCACACATTATTTCTTGGGCCTTCATACCTTTGTTAACCCCCGTTTATGGGATGATGTTGGCAATGTTTGTGCCTTCTAGACAAGATTATTATTTCAATCCTGAGAACCTCTTTTTACAAGGTGATGATCGAAAGTGGAGTCTTTTATACTCTTACTTCTTCTTCTGTGCAATTATCCCAGGGCTGGCGCTGATGTATTTGAAAAATCGGGGAATTATTTCCACACTAGAAGTTGATGATCGTAAAGAACGGGTGATTCCTATCTTGATCATGTTTGCAAGCTGTTCAGGACTTTTTATATTATTTCAGTATTTACCTGAAAACCTTGAAATCCCAAAATACATCCATTCCTATCCACTTGCTGGTGTAATTGCCACTGCAGTATTTTTCTTTTTGACTCTTTGGAAGAAAGTAAGTTTACATGCTGGAGGAGTTGGAATTATGACTGGCTTTTTAATTGCGTATGTTAGTGAACAAGCTGAATACCAATTTTGGATACTTGGTGCAGCGATTATCGTTTCGGGATTAGTAATGTCAGCCCGCATGTATTTGGGAAAGCATACACTTACTGAAGTTGCGATTGGTTGGTTCACAGGAGTGATAGTAACTTTTGTAGTCAATTATTTTTATTAAAAAAAAGGCAAGGTTCTTGCTTTTTACTAGATCAAACCAGAGAAGATGAAGAGAATCAATTTTAGTGGGTTGTTGCTTTTAGCACTTATCATCAGTGCATGTGGAGTAACAAACGAGAAGAACAAGGGAAAAGGATTTAACTTGTTTACAGTACAGCAAGATATTGACTTAGGTGCACAAGTTGCAGCAGAAATTGATGGAGACCCAGCATTGTACCCATTGTTGGATTCTGCCAAGTATCCTGAAGTATACAGCTATATGTACAAGGTTCGCGATAAACTATTGAATACAGGAAAGATTGATTTCAAGGATGATTTCAAATGGAGATTACGTGTAATTCATGACGATAGCACGATGAATGCATTCTGTACTCCAGGTGGCTACATCTACATTTATACTGGAATTTTAAAATTCCTTGAGTCAGAAGATCAATTTGCTGGTGTTCTTGGACACGAAATTGCACATGCAGATATGCGTCATTCAACACGCCAAATGACAAAGATGTATGGAGTTCAGATTTTACTCGATGTTTTGGCTGGTGATCGCGCCGCGCTTAAACAAGTGACAGGTGCTCTTATAGGATTGAAAAATTCGCGTAAGCATGAAACAGAAGCAGATACAAAGTCAGTCTCGTACTTATGCCCAACTGATTATAATGCTGCCGGAGGAGGAGGGTTTTTCCGTAAAATTGAAGAGATGGGAGGTGCTAGAACACCTGAATTTTTAAGCACACATCCTGATCCAGGAAATCGTGTTGAGCACTTTGAAAATGAAAAAGTTGTGAACGGATGTATAGGTACTAAAACCTATGAAACTGAATTCAAGGCAATGGTGGCAAGATTACCGAAATAATAATATATAGATTAAATTGGCTACTAGAAGCGACTTTTTTATACTTTTGTAAGGCTACCATGTGCTACAAATCATTACAGAGGCAAACATGAAGACAAAAAGGACTTCGTTGAATGATATTGCGAAGGCGCTAAGTGTGTCCAAAGCTACTGTGTCTTTCGTCCTGAACGGAAAGGGTGACCAGTTCAATATTAGTAAGGAAAAACAACGATTGATTAAGGAGAAGGCGAAAGAATTGTCTTACGTGCCTAATTTCTTCGCCAAAAGTCTACGTCAAGGTGAAACTAAGACGATTGGATTAGTACTTCCAGATATCTCAAATGCATTCTATGCAGAGTTGAGTAAAACAATACAAGAACAATTATACGCGGAAGGATACACTACTTTCATTGTCAACACAAACGACAATGACGAAGTCGAGAAAGTGCTCATGAGAGAGCTGATCCAACGAAGTATTGATGGGATGATCATTGCCCCAAGTAATCATATTACTGATTTGATTCCAATTTTACTTGAAACGCATATTCCTGTGGTCTTTACAGATCGTCCAGGAGATGAAAATGCTGATTTCGTTGGAGTTGATAACGTCAAAGAAGCAGAAAGACTTGTAAATTCATTCTCTAAAAAGCCAAAGAAATTAGTGTGTATTGGTCCTTCCAAGTCTGATATTTCAACAATTCAGAAACGGATTAAAGGCATCTCTGAGGTGTGTAATAAGGCGAAAATCCCTGTAATCACAATCGAATTACCTGATGATCAGGAAGCAATCAATGCACTGATTAAAAAAGAATTGGATCAAGGTGCAGACTCTTTTATTCCATTAAACAATAAATGCACGCTACGTTCATTAGCCGCCTTCAATGCATTGAAGGTAACCATGCCAACAGATGTGCGCATGATCTCATTTGACGACAGTGAGTCATTTGAATACATGAATCCTCAGATATCTGCATTGCGACAGCCAGTGACTGATATTGGATTGAAAACGGTTGCACGTCTCTACGAAAGAATTAAAGAGACAAAAGAACCAGGAAAACACTTCTTGCTACCGTGTCACTTCATGGCGCGCGGATCCCACTAAAAGAATTTGATCTCACGACTTCTGGGAAAAAATAGCTTTTTGCGTACTTTACACACGCGAACCTGTTTCGTATGACCTAATAATATAGACACCGCGAAATCAAAAACTTCATATCATCCCATCGCTAAACTTGATTATCTCTGGACATTAGCACTTCCATTTGGAATGGCATTCTTGGCTGTTTTGGATGGTTCACCTTACACTGTTTGGCTAATTTGGGGAGGCTGGCTCTTCATATGTCTATACGCACTTTTTTTCACCATCTTTAATCGTAGAAGTGTAGATGATCCCGGTGGAAAAAGGGATACGCTTAAGTTTTCGCGCTTCATTCTGCGACTTGGAATGCTTATGTCTGTTCCACTTTCTGGAGCATTGATCTCGCTTCAGGACTTCTTTTATTCTGCTGTTGCTGGGAATGCGCTCTCCATTGTAATCGCCCTTTTCTTTGCATTTATTCTAAAGGCATTCAGTGATCTTGAGGGAGCTAAAAAGTTTGGAATTGGTCTGCTAATATTCGTTCTGATATTATTGGGAATTACAATCTACCCCTTTGTTGCCGAAATAATCAGATTTTATCAAGGCGCATCCAACTACCAAATCTTCTACATTGGGCTAGCTTTCTTAATAGAATTTATGGTGGTGTTGAGAATGGTTTTCAATTTCATTAGAAGTGGATCGTCTGTAATTGGCTCAGAAATAAAAAACCCGTTCGTCTATATTGGGCTGATTTTCGGTTGGATGTGTCTATTGAGTATCCCCTATATTTACCTTCAATTAACGTAAACCTTTTTCACTTCAGGCTTACCAGATTTTGATTGCACAGTAAGGAAGTAAACTCCTTTTGCAAAATTTTGCGTCGAAATAACAAAACTTTGATTACTACTTTCACCAATCATGAGGGTCTGTCCTAACTGATTAACGAATGCATAGGATACATTTTCAAAAGTTGAGATTGTTAATGCCTCTTTCGTAGTGGAAATAGTTGAAATAAGCTCAATTGGCGCGATCCCACATCCTTTGCTTGCGATCATGTCTGTGTACTCATATGCGCCATCCAAATCAACTACTTTCAAACGGTAATAACGTTGTTTTGGATCATTTGTCTCTACTGTGGTGCTGTAGTCCAATAGTTGATCTGAGGTCCCAACTGCATCAATTTCAGCAATAGGAACAAAGACAATTCCATCGTATGAATATTCTAATTTGAAATAATCAACTCGATCTTCGGAAATTGTTGTCCAATCAAATACTTCAGTTTCCCCATCACATCGATTTGAGAAACTTCCCATCTCCACAGGTAAAATAATGACTGTACTTGGACAAAAATATTGTTGGTTATTAAGTCCCCCTGTGGCTGCTGTTACTCCCCAATATACGCTACTTGCTCCACCAAATACGTTCGTAACAAAGTCATTGGAGCAAGATAAACGAAGGAGTCCATTAAAGTAAATATCCAATGTTTGAGTAGTGGCATTCCAAACCATATCTACTGCATAGGTAACTCCATCATCAATATTTCCTCCTCCTGGCTTCGCACAAACAGGGCCACATAATGGGACTCCACTATTTAAATTTCCATCAATCTCCACGGCAATATGGTCACATGCCATATCATATATGTGTGCAGGATTGTCATTGTCATACGTGTCAAATTCAATGACTAGAGCATTTGGAATTCCTCCGGCCCCTAATTGACCTCCTGGAGAACCACATGCAGTTGAGCTACTCGGTTGAAATGTAAATGTGTTTCCATCAGCTCCTCCAGGATTAGAGCCAAAGTAATAGTCTAATGTGAGGCTGAAATCTCCAGCAAAATCAATTTGTGAGCCATTCCAAGCACAGCCTAGCTGACCATTGAGGGCAGGTGTCAGTTGAATACATTGCTCACCAGCAACTGTGATATAGGAGGAATTACCATTTAATGTCCAGCAATCACCTGCAGGGGCAACTACACTATGTGTTGTAACAGATCCACAAACAGTATAATCAATTGTATATGTGGTACCAGCCACTCCAGTTGATACTACTCCAGTAGTTGTGTTTAAAACGGCACCATCACCTGGGTCAGAGGGGTTCCATGAAAAAACACCTCCAGCATCACCAGTTACAACACTAGCCCCGCCTCCACAAGAAGCAGTAAAGGTAAATGACGAATTTGGGGGAGGTCCAGCACTGCAATTATATGCCAGCGTGCCAAAATTTCCACCGCCATTGTTGCAGCTGAACTGAGAAATTAGGATTCTGATTGTTCCTGTAAAGCCAACTGTGATTGAAAGATCTGATTGGAGGCCGCAGAAGTCGTCATTAGTAGAGATCTGGACACCAAAATTATCAAGGATCGATAGTTGTGTATCCCAAGCAGCTGTTCCACCATTCCCGCAAAATGTGAAGTTGTACGTATTCCCGCAAGAAACGTTCACCACATAATATTCGCCGTTTTCAACAGCTTGTGTTTGATATGCGGGAGTTGGTGTTATTGTGCCAGCATTTGTTCCACCTGTACAGGCCATCAATGTAGCTGATGTCAGAATGAAAATTGCACTCAGTAAATTAGTCGTCTTAAACATGGTAGTATTGTTGATAGGGCAATATTACGTACTAAACCGTTTTAGATCAACTATTGGGAAGCTTTAATTCCCGAGCGATTGAAAGTAAAAGAAGAGAATAAATTATGTAAGCATAGTTATCTCTTATCAACTAAACGGTTTAGTAAGGACTTATAGACGGCCTAACTATTGAAATCCTATTTATTTGTTTAGGAGGGGTTTGACGAGGGGCTTAGGCGAAAAACAGGGACTTATTTCTCCATTTGGCTGCGAACGAACTTCATTCCCAGGTGCAAACCATAGCGATAATCTGACTTAATACTATCAACAGAATAACTGTAGGTACTGCATTTCATCCCTTCTTCTGGCCAAATTTGATGAATCTTCACATGTGCTGGGGGATTTTCGAGAAAATCCAGTGCATTATTGTAATAAGTATGACTCTTCGAAAAGCACTCAGCCAGAGGTTTATGAGATCTGAAATAGATACTCCCAAAGTAATCAGGCCAACTCTGAGTTGCTCGTTTGTCAATATGTGAAGTTCTAATCACCACCAATTCTGTGGCTCCTTGCTCTACTGCTCTTTGAACGGGCAATGGATCGCTCCAGCCTCCATCCATGAGTTCCAAGCCCTTCACTTTGTGTGTTCCCTTGGTTACAAATGGCAAGGTACACGATGCAATTACGCTGTCAACCCAATCTTCTGGGGCTGGATCAAGATAAACGGCTTGTCCAGTTTCACGACTTGTCGCCACGAATTGAACGTCACGTTTTCCTCGTGATAGAATTGCTTTTTCTTTATCGAATGGAACATGAGTGGTTGCTACAGCACGCAATTGATCAATATTCATGTAGCCTCGATCTTTCATCACGCCAACGAATTTCACAAATTCAGGATCCACAGCGAGGTATTTCATTGCCGTAAAACATGCGCTTTGTTGTCTACTTAAATAATAGGATGCTGCAATGGCACCGCCAGAAACTCCTATGATTTTATCAAAAGGATCGTAGCCTAATGCCATAAAAGCATCCAAGACACCTGCGCTGAAGCCTGTGCGAAATCCTCCTCCTTGAACTATAATTGCCTTCATGTCTTATCCTATGCGAATAATGTGCCAAGTGATTTGAATTTATTCAACTGCACTCACTGTTAACTTATCATCTGTCTTTGTTACATCAATCAAACCATGACCGCGTAATCCTTTAATGCTTTTATCCCATTGCTTATTACTCAAGCCAGATTGTGCTTTGAGTTCATCCATTTCCATTGGACTTCCTTTTTCAATAAGAACGAATAATGCTTTTTCCATCTCATTCAATTCTGGCCCAGTTGAGCCTCCCCAATTTTCAGCTTTCATCTGTGGGAAGAAAAGAACTTCTTGTATGGATGGATTGTCAGTAAGATACATAATCAAACGATCCATTCCAATCCCAAGTCCTGATGTTGGAGGCATTCCATATTCTAATGAACGCAAGAAATCTTGATCAATAAACATAGCCTCGTCATCGCCTTTTTCACCAAGTTTCACTTGCTCCTCAAATCGCTCGCGTTGATCAATTGGATCATTTAACTCAGAATAAGCATTGGCAATTTCTTTCCCGCAAACCATTAATTCAAAACGTTCCGTTAATTCTGGATTGTCTCTATGTGTTTTACATAAGGGCGACATTTCCTTTGGATAATCAATGATGAAGGTTGGTTGAATATAATTTCCTTCGCATTTACCGCCAAACATTTCGTCGATGAGCTTTCCTTTTCCCATGGTGTCATCAAGTTGAAGACCCATTTCCCGACCAGCTGTACGCAATTCTTCTTCAGACTTTCCATTGATATCATAGCCAGTGAAATGCTTGATTGAATCTGCCATTGTTATACGCGCATAGGGTGCCTGAAAATCAATTTCTTGACCATCAAAGGTTGCTTTTGTAGTTCCATTAACTGCAATTGCACAATGCTCAAGAAGACGTTCAGTAAAGTCCATCATCCATTCGTAATCCTTGTAGGAAACATAGATTTCCATTGCGGTAAACTCAGGATTGTGCGTGCGATCCATTCCTTCATTTCTGAAGTTTTTAGAAAACTCATACACACCATCAAATCCTCCTACGATCAAACGTTTCAAGTAGAGTTCATTGGCAATTCGCATGTACAAAGGAATATCCAATGCATTGTGATGCGTAATAAAAGGTCGAGCAGCAGCACCTCCAGGGATTGGCTGCAAGATGGGTGTTTCCACTTCTAGATAGCCAGCATCGTTGAAAAAACCACGCATTGCATTGAACAATTTCGAACGTTTAACGAACACCTCTTTTACATGTGGGTTCACCACAAGGTCAACATAGCGCTGACGATATCTCAATTCAGGATCAGTGAAAGCATCGTGTACTTTCCCCTCATCATCTGTTTTAGGCATGGGCAATGGCTTGAGTGATTTACTCAAAACTGTCAATTCAGTAACGTGAACTGATGTTTCGCCAACCTGTGTTTTAAATACCTTTCCTTTGATTCCAACAAAATCGCCTAAATCGAGCAATTTTTTAAAAACGTCATTATAGAGTGTTTTATCCTCACCTGGACAGAGCTCATCGCGATTGAGATATATCTGAATTCTTCCAGATGAATCCAACAATTCTGCGAAAGAGGCTTTACCCATAATTCGTCGCGACATCAATCGTCCGGCGATACAAACCTGTTTACCTTCTTCGAACGTTTCCTTGAGTTTGGTTGCATAATCAACTACTGGATATAGTGCTGCCGGATAGGGATCAATCCCTAATTCGCGCAACTTTGTCAACGATTCTCTTCGTTGAATCTCCTGCTCGGAAAGTTCGATGTGACTCATAATGTACGTGGTAAAATGAACGCACAAAGATAGCAAGAATTTGAAGGAGGTCAGTGTTTTAGTTGGATTAATTCTTATGCACGGGCAAGAAGTTTTAAGCGAGATTTATCCACTTAATTTTTTGGCAAATCTTCTATGTTTCTGCCAATTTCCGAATTATTTCGCCGCGAGCTTTTCTAGAACTTGCATGAAATCCTCCTCGTTTGTGCCGGCAATGGAAGTTGAAAGGAGAAGACCACGATAAGAATCCACATCATTCAGGACTTGCTTGCGTGTCTCAGAATCTGGGTAGAGGAAACGCAACCACTTGTAGCCAATGGCTCCATGAGAAATTTCGTCGTTGCGATCAATCGAGAAAAAGTGTTTTATTTCTGGAAATTCTGCGCAAAAAGGCGAGTCCATTTTTTTTCTCAATCGAGCAACAGCAGGAGCTTCAGTTCGAACGTTCAATAATACAAGTCGTTCTGTCAAAGAGGCGATTCTGAATGCTTCTGCAAAGTTTGTCTCCTTTGGAACGGGTAGTTTTCCGCCCTTGTTATACGTGTCAATGATCCCTAGTAGACGCTCGTTTTTACTTCTTTCTTGGGCAATTGGAAACAGTGAAATGCTCATTTCGAGATAGTAATTTGCGTGCCTCACTTCATCCCACATCTGTTTGATCTGATCGTAATAGAAATCAATTGGAAGATTGTCATATTCGAAAACAGACATTGCGCAAATTTCCGCTGCGAGTATTTCTCGAATCCCAAGGTTCCAGAAAAACTCAACGTTTTGATCAAATGATTCTTGTGAAAAACGAACCTGGTCTTTTTCGAGAACACTCGTCTCAGGGAGGAAAATCTCATCCAATTGAATGATGTCTGGAGTTGCCAAGAATTTCTTTGGCTCAGTGGTTCCCCAGCACAATTCGCAAAAATGTGGTGTTTTCGAAGCTTCAGGAAGGTCCTTCAGTTGATTTTTTAAAGTGTCACCAATAAAGTGAACGGACGCATACATCAAATTAGTTCGATCATACTGATCCAATTCGTTTAAATGCCAAGAGATATCTGAACCAATTTTTTCCTTGAGATCAGCCAACTTTAACTGATCAAGCGTGGTTTCGTCATCAAAACAATCTGTTACCTCATCTATAACCTTCTCCCAAGTGAGCGTCTTTTCTCCAAAATTATAGGTGCTTATTAAATAAACCTCCAATGTTTTTGAAATAAAAATACGTCCAAATGCATGCTGAGCATGTGCAAGTTTATCGGAAAATGACTTCGCTCCTAATAAAGCAAGTGTGTCTAGCCTGCTCTCCAAAGTTAGAAGATAGAGAATGCGTTTTAAGGGGTTTACCGCCTCAATCATTTATGGAAATTTGTAAGAGTATAAATTATACGAGGAGGTGGATCGTACTCGTTATATCGTTAATTCTTTTGAGATCATCAGCATCAATTTTTAGTGCTGTACCATCTTTAATTCCTGCTTCAATTTCGGTTGGTTTGAAATCTTTCATTGAATCTGGATTAATGATGAAGTAATCATCACCTGACTTGGCAAGACCATAGCCATTAGATAATTCGATAAATTCTTCACTTTCGCATGTTGTCGAACAGGACGCAAACAGCATGGAAATACATGCTGTAGAGGCAATTAGGAAACTTTTCTTATTCATAGTGGATCAGTTAGTGGTGTCATAGTAATTATCAGATTGACTGATTATCACCTTCTTAATGCTTAATAATAATGACTAATTTTTAAAGTATTCACAATTGAAGCTCACGATTCAATTATTTTAGGAAAAACCAGTGTTTTCCGTACCTAACAGTTTCGGAAAACCGCAATCAGCAGATATCCTCGAAATAAATTAGTGCATACCATCAACCTTCTCACGTTCATAATTCATTCAGACCTATACAGATTACCACAGATATAGGGCTATCTTTGGCTGATGGATTTTAATACCATAAAAGCACTTCATATCATCTTTGTGGTGAGCTGGTTTGCCGGACTTTTCTATATTGTTCGCCTCTTCATCTATCATGTTGAAGCCCAACAGAAAGAGACAACTGAAAAACGAATCCTTTCTGAACAATTCACATTGATGGAAGGTAGACTCTGGTGGATTATCACAACACCTGCCATGATTCTAACGCTCATTTTTGGAATATGGATGATTGCCATGAATCACGAATATTATTTGAGTCAGTCGTGGATGCTGCTAAAATTGGGATTTGTTGGAGTGCTATTAATTTATCATTTCGTGTGTCAAAAGATTTTAGTTGATCTCAAAAAAGGAAAATTCAAATGGAAGTCAAATGCCCTGCGTCTATGGAATGAGCTCGCAACATTA
>JBLHON010000075.1:0-13610 GCA_047621865.1 Crocinitomicaceae bacterium
GATACCAATAAGACGATACTCTGCAAGGGAGGAAGAAGGATTGTTGGATTATTGAAGCAATCGCTTTTTCGAACGTTTACGCAGAAGCTTCAGCGAAGGAGCATCGTTCAATTTAAGAATTGAATAGACGTGATGCTCTCATGTGACACTCATAGTAGGTGATTAAGAAATCATGAAAAATTGATTCTTCCATGAAGATTGAATTATTGGAAGTCCAAATTATTTCAATATTTGGATTATTTGCAGGATCAAAGAGTACCAAACCCAACAATCACGCGTTAATAAGTATACAGACCGTTGCCAGTCACTCGCTGGATTATCGGGTAATTTTGTCTTATGTGGAAGAAGCGTCTCCTTCGTATCACCAAATGGTTCTTTGGAATCATCCTAAGCCTGGTCCTTTTGATCACGGCTTTGCTATACTTCTTCAAGGATGATATTTGCGATATGGTGATTGCTGAGGTCAATCAGTATCTTAAAACAGAAGTATCTGTTTCCGATGTTGACCTTTCATTTTGGGGCTCGTTCCCAAATCTTTCGGTCGATTTCAACGATGTTTTTATCAAGGATGCAATCGAGGGAGCAACTATTCATGACACGTTACTCTACTCAGAACGGATTCGATTGAAGTTTAATCCAATGGATTTTTGGCGAGAGAATTATACTGTAAAAGCCATTGAGGTGAGCCCTGGAACGCTGAAATTAAAGGTCAACGAAGAAGGTTTGCAAAATTACGACATCTTAAAAGATCGAGAAGATCAGGAAGGAAAAGACGGCGTAGATGTAAATTTAAGTTCAATCAAGCTGCTTAACTTTAGCGTTTCTTATGCCAATAAAGTCACTGATCAGGTTTACCGGACATTGCTAGATGACATGGTGTTTGCCGGTGAACTTAGTTCATCTGCATTCACATCAACTGCAGTGAGTAATCTCAAGATTCTAGAGGCACGAAGTGGTAATGTGACACTGATTAAAAATCAACCTGCAACTTTAAATATTGCGGTAAATGTGAATCAAGACTCCAACACAGTTACTATTCCATTGTCGACAATTTACATCTCTGGTCTGCCCTTTACATTCAAAGGTAATGTAGATAGCACAGGGTATTCCTTTAATGTAGATGGCGAGAAAATCCAAATTGCAGATGCTGCTAGTCGATTCTCTGTCCAGGAGACTGCAGATGTTAAGAAGTTTGAAGGTCGTGGATCTCTCCTTTTCAAGCTTCATGTTCACGGGAAGAGCAAGAGCAATTCGGCTGCCTTAATTCATTGTGCATTTGGCGTTGACGGGGGACATCTTACAGATCCAAGTTCTGGACTTTCATTAAAGCAACTCAAATTAGACGGTGAGTATTCCAATGAAGAGGGCAAGGAAAATGAATTCCTTCAATTGCGGGATGTTTCATTTCAAACGAAGGGCGGGCCATTTAATGGTAATTTAAAGGTCACGAAATTTGATACACCTCGTCTTGAGGGCAATGCAGATGGAACTTTGGACCTCTCCATTATTCATTCTTTATTCGGAATTCCGAGTATTCAAATGATGAATGGATCACTTGGGTTACAGAGTGATTTTGTGGTCGTTAGTTTGCCAAACGAGGATCAAACAGTAAACTATAGCATTGAAAAATGTGAAGGTCAGCTTGACATGAAGAATGTTAGCTTCCAATTAATTGAGGATAAACGCGTCTTCGCTAAAATTAATGGGCAAGTTTATCTGAGAAATAATGAGGCAGGTATGGAGGCAATAACTCTTCGTCTGGGCAAATCAGATTTTGAAGTTAATGGTGTTTTTAAAGATGTCGTCAACTATTTTGATGGATCTGGGAACCTACTTGCTGATGTAGATATTAAGAGTAATCTCATTCGGATTTCAGATTTAGGTTCGGAAAATAAGGCTGACAAGGTTGAGCAAGAGCGTGTTTTTATGCTTCCTCAAAACATTTCAGGAAACGTCTATTTGGATGTGAATAGAATGGATTACGAATCACATCTATTTCAGGCACTTAAAGGAAATATGACGATTAAGAATCGCGTGATTCATTTTCCGAAAATTGCCGTTCGAAATGGTGGTGCTGACGTTCGAGGATCATTGACCATTGAAGAACGCAGTCCTGAATACTTCTATTTATCGAGTCAATTAGTCTCCAAAAACATTCGTTTTAAATCACTTTTCAAGGAATGGAATAATTTTAGGCAGGATGTGATTACGAGTAACAATATTCAAGGAATTGCACAGGCAAATGTTTCTTTTGAAGCACCTTTCGACTTGCGTGCAGGAGTTGTTTCAAGTGGCATTATCGCGACCATAGGAATACAGATTGACGATGGTCGTTTGAAAGGTGTAAAAACGTTTAAAATGATTACGGAAAGCTTGCGAACTTCAAGTGCTCGTCTTGCAATTGGTAAAAAGAACATCAATGAGCTTGAGCGCAAATTGACAGATCTAAAGTTTGATCATCTTGAAAACACTTTGCTTATCAAGAATAGTGTACTGACGATCCCTAGTATGTCTATTTCATCGTCTGCATTGGATGTTGAATTATCTGGCAAGCATACCTTCTCCAATCAAGTTGATTATCGTTTTGGCTTCCGTTTCCGTGATCTGAAGAAGAAGGAAGAGAGTGAATTTGGGAACATCGTAGATGATGGTACTGGAGTACGCGTTTTTGTTAGAATGTATGGTGATTTAAGCAATCCTACTATTGAATGGGATAAGCAATCACGAAAAGAGCAGGCAAAGGAAAATCGTGCAGCCGAAAAAGAGACAGTTAAGTCCATGTGGAAGTCGGAATTTGGACTGTTTAAGAATGATACCACTGTGAAGGAATATATTCATGATCGAACGCCAAAGGATGAATTAATTATTGAATTCAATCCAACAGATTCTATTGATGTGCTTTATGATGAAAAGCTCCCTAAAAGGGAATCTAAATTATTGAAGAAGCTCAAGAAGTTTGGAGCAGGACTGAAGGAAGAAGAGGAGGAGGATTTTGAAATTGAGTATTAGATTGGTGAGGAAAAAGGGCTACCACAAATGCTTTCTCCGTAGCTTTCTTCGGCGGCCACAGACTCTAGCGAGCTCCTTCGCTAAAGCTTTCTCCTGCGGCCGAAGCCTATGGCGAGCTCCTTCGCTAAAGCTTCGGCGAAAGCGAAAGGACTCAGCAAAGGATCAGGGCACAAAGGAAAGTGCTAGGTGGTGTGCAGCGCCTGTGCTGAAGCTTCAGCGAAGGAACACAAGTTTGACGTTAACGTCAAACGGGAATTAATTGTTAAGACAGAATTTTATTGTAACCATCATTAAGACAATTTGTGTCCTTGTCTTTGACGAGGCTTGTTCCTTTGTGGTAAAATCCTTTCAACAAGTACATGCTTAAATAATACAAATGTTTTAGCTGTCGTTCTCTCTACGAGCAAAGCTCTTTCCGATAGCTATAGGGACGAATTGACAGGAAGTCAAACAGGGATTAATTGTTAATACAGATTTTCAAAGAATTCATCAAATGAACAATTGACCTAATAATGATCAAATCCAAGAGCGTGTTCCTGCGCTGAAGCTATGGCACAGGAGCAAGCGCTCTAACAATCTAATAATCCAAGCTCCTATGCTGAAGCTTTCTCCGGCGGCCGAAGCCTATGGCGAGCTCCTTCGCAGAAGCTTCGGCGAAAGCGAAAGGACTCGGCGAAGCTACGGCGAAGCAAGGCCGTGTCCACTTCTACAGTGTTGACGGGCAAACGTAATCCGTTAAAGGGATTTTCGTTCCTTCAAATGCTTTATAGCCTTCTGTAATATTTATCAACTTATCATAGCCATTCTGCATCAAAATTGAGATCGCGATGACGCTTCTGTAGCCTCCAGCACAATGCACATGGTATTCCGCACCTTTATCTAGGACGTCAAGATTGTTATTGATATAATCCAATGCATAATGCTTGGCATCTGCTACATGTTCAGCTGCGAACTCACCTGGTTTGCGAACGTCTACCACTTTTACTTCAGTAGCGATGTTTTCAAATTCAGAAACGGCCATCGTTTGGATCGTTTCCAGCTCTCCATCATATGCACTCACTCCTCCTTTCAGAAAACCAACAGTATTGTCGTAGCCTACACGCGCCAATCTTAAAACAGCTTCGCCCTCTTCTCCTTCTGGCACAACCAACACAAGCTTTTGACCAATGTCTTCAATCAATGCACCAACCCACATCGCGAATGTTCCATTTAGCCCAATAAAGAGCGAATTTGGAATAAATCCTTTCATGAAATCTGCTTGGTGACGAACATCAAGAATTAGCGCCCCGTTGGCTACTTCATCCTTAAATTCAGCCAGAGAAAGTGCTTTGTTCCCCCTTGAGATTACATCATCAATAGATGCGTACCCCATTTTATTCATCATTGCATTCTTAGGAAAATAACTTGGTGGAGGTAAAATCCCCTCAGTTACCTCTTTTATGAATTCGTCCCGCGTCATATCAGCGCGCAAGGCATAATTGGTTTCTTTCTGATCACCTATTGTTCCAACAGTTTCAGAACTCATGTTTTTACCACAAGAAGATCCTGCACCATGCGCGGGATATACGACCACCTCATCAGGAAGCGTCATAATCCGTGTGCGAAGTGAATCAAATAACATTCCAGCTAAGTCGAATTGTGTTAGATCACTTTTAATGGCTAAATCTGGTCGACCTACATCACCAAGGAAGAGCGTGTCTCCTGAGAAAATAGCATGTTCTTTCCCGTCTTCGTCTATTAACAAATAAGAAACTGATTCAGGCGTATGTCCAGGTGTATGCAACACTTTAAGTGTGACCTTCCCTATTTTAAATTCTTGATTATCTGTTGCTACAATGCACTCAAAAGCAGGATTCGCAGTTGGTCCATAAATGATTGGAGCACCTGTTTTATTTGATAAATCCACATGTCCTGAAACGAAGTCAGCGTGAAAATGTGTTTCAAAAATATATTTGATCTTAGTTCCATTCGCAGCTGCCATTTCCATGTATGGATCTGTCTCGCGCAATGGATCAATAATTGCTACCTCTCCCTCGCTCTCTATATAGTATGCCGCTTCAGCTAAGCAATTCGTATACATTTGTTCAACTCTCATAAATTCCAATTGTGAGTGCAAATATCGACATAATAAATAGGTTGAATTGTGACGACCATCACAATATTTGCTGAAAATTACAATCCTATCATATTATGCTGCTGTTGGAAACACGCTAAAAATTAACAGGAGGATTCCCACAGCAACAATTGCGATTAAGATTAAGGAGAGAATATGTCCTAACAATGTGAGCAGAACGATTACGGCTCCATTCATCTTATGATGCAAGAGTTTATAGTAAACAAAGCACGAGAGAATGATTTGAATAAATACTGTTGTTACCGAGAAGATATCTGCGCTGATAAACTGAACAATCACAGGACCTAGAATAATTGCATAGATCTGGATTACAATCAGAACAAAACAATGAATGTATAGATGCTCAGCATAATTATAGCCAGCCTTGAAGAGTGTCAGCCTCATGCCGAGTGCAATAAAAATCATTGAGAAAACAGAAAGTATTTGTGGGTTCTCACTCAGAAATTTCCCTACACCACTATCCTTGCCTTCGTTGATTTCAACAAGATCATTGCCCCAGCCAAGCCAGGAACCAATCAAGAAATAAACGAGTAAAAGTCCAAGCAGGAGAGCGAAAGGTTTGTAATGGCTGACACGTTTCCCCTCTAAGTAGGTCTTAATTGTAGCTGCTGGTTTCGTGGCAAGAGTCCAGATTGAATGCGCGAAACCTCGTTTAACATCTATACCAGTTGCAGGAATTTCAACGAGTAAACGTCTGTTGGTTATACGGCCTTCCTTGGAAGATTGCCCACATGCATGACAGTAAACACCCACAAGTGGAGTGCTACAATTCAAACATGTTGGGTTTTCCTTTTTCATTAAAGAAGGGAAGATACAGATTTTAACTTATTAGAGCTTTATTGATATGATCGATGTAGGTGAGCAATTTTTCCTTTCCTACTTTCGAATCACTTGAGGTAATGAACACGGGCGGCATTTCTTCCCAATATTTGAGCATTTCCTTTTTGTATTTCGCCAAGTTTTTTTGAAGCTCATTACTTGAAAGCTTATCCATTTTTGTGAATACAATTGAAAAGGAAATTTGCTTCTCTCCACACCAGTTCATGAATTCAACATCTATTCTTTGAGGTTCATGACGCGAATCAACGAGAACAAAAGTGTGCATCAACTGCTTGCGATTCGTCATGTACTCTACAATAAATCGCTCCCATTTTACGCGTGATGTTTTTGGTGCTTTTGCATAACCATATCCAGGTAAATCGACCAGAAACCAATCATCATTAATCACAAAATGATTGATCAATTGTGTTTTTCCAGGCTTTCCTGAAGTCTTTGCCAATTTCTTAAATCCTGTAATCATGTTGATTAGGGAAGATTTTCCAACGTTTGAACGACCAATAAACGCGTACTCAGGTTTATCGTCTTCAGGGCATTTTCTGTAATCGCTATTCGAGATAACGAACTCGGCAGTTTTGATAATCATAGGGCAAAGATAAAGGAAAGTTGGATTGTTAGATCATTGGATTGTTGGATTGTTGGATTGTTGGAAAGGGGATCGTCAGATTTTCCGACCGCGGGCTTGCCGATTTTTCGAGTGTTATTTGATCAGCTTGTTCTCGATACGCTTATTCTTTCGCCGAGTCCTTTCGCTTTCGCCGAAGCTTCTGCGAAGGAGCTCGCACTCGAACCGACACTGATAGGATTGTGGATTATTGCACGAATAATGAAAATGTCAGTTCGATTTCTATGACAATTCCAAACTATTTACATACAATCTATCATTATTAACACAAGAGCAAATTCTAGCGATTAATTTGTTTCCTTCGGACAATCGAACAATTGGAAAATCGATCTTACGTTCCTACGATCTCAGTTTCGCAAGAATAGCTGTTGTAGAAAACCCTTCAACGAGTGGAACAGCAACTACTTCTCCTCCATTTTGGTGAATGAGATCAGAGCCAACAATGTACTTCTTGGACTCAGGGTTTATCTCAGAAGGATCGTAATCAGCGCCTTTTGCCAGAACATCTGGATTCAAGGCACGAATTAATTCTAGTGGAGTGTCTTCGTCAAAAAACACAACGAGATCTACGACACCAAGAGCGGCTATCACCATTGCGCGAGCAGCTTCATCATTCACAGGTCTATCGTCCCCTTTTCCCAATCTCTTTACAGAGGCATTCGTATTTAATCCAATGATCAAACGATGTCCGTGTGATGCAGCCTCAGCCAAATACGTTACGTGACCTTGATGAAGAATATCAAAACAGCCATTGGTGAAAACAACACCCTCGTCTTTAACTTTCCAGAGGTTAACGAGTTTGACAGCTTCTTCAGCACTGACAATTTTTTGTTGAATGTAGGATAGTCGAGTGCTCATAGTTCTTTTTTGGCTTCAACCATCTTTGGCTGTCGCTGAATTAAAAATAGAGAAAGTAATCCAAGTACAACAAGCAACCCTGTTTGAGTTACCCAGACAAAAATCCCGAATGCGGCAAATTTGATGTCATATGCACCCAAGGCAGCAGTGATCCAAAGTGGATAAAGACCCAATCCTCCGGGCACTGCAGCAATTGCAGCTGCTCCTACAACGAATGCAGCAAAGACGCATCCAATTGTCATTGCAGACGTTTGCGGAAAGGCTTGCGCGGAGACCCAAATCATCCCTACATAGCAGGTCCATATAAAGATGGTATGTGCTACAAATGCCCATTTCTTCTTCATTGTCCAGACCGATTTCAGACCTTCCAAGAAACCTTTCAACTTATCATTCACAAAGGTTTTTACCTTTTTACTCTTGAAATAAACAACAAGACCAATTATCCCCATCACAAAACATGCACCAAGAATATACCAAATCAGATAGCTTGGTTCTCCAGATGCTGTTTGTCCAATTTCATCAATTTCAGCAGCGTTTACTTGAAGTAAACCAGAAATAAAAATCACGATCAAGAACATAATTAGATCAATGACACGCTCGATAATAATGGTTGCAAATCCCTTTTCAAAAGGAATCTTCTCATAGCTCGTCATTAAACCAGCGCGGGCAAATTCTCCAGATCGTGGCACTGTGTAATTGATGATATAACCAGACATGACTGCATGGTAGGAATTCGACAATTTTGGCTTGTAGCCCATTGGCTCGAGAAGAAAGAGCCATCTGTACGCTCGACTTAAATGACTTAAAAAAGCAAGAGCGAGTGCAATAACTACCCAAAAGTAATTCGCATCATAGAATGCATTGATGGTTTGATCTATTTCTTCCGGGCTCAATCCATTGAGGAAATACCAGGTAACATAGCTCCCAATCCCAACAGGGATTAAGATTTTCAAGATTTTTATGAGCGTAGCTTTCAACTATTAAACGATTTGATTTGTTTGTTCATTTGGGAACAGTAACGAAGGTTTAAAAGATTTAGCGCCTTCAAGATCCATTCGATCATATCCTCTTATTTTTAGCCACGAATTTAAGGTATTTATTCATTCGGAATTAATTCGAGGTTATCGAGAATTCTTACCTCTCCACAATATCCAGCAGTGCAGGCAGTTGCTCCCGAAACCCATTCATCTTCCAATTTTGCCAAAGTGAGTGGATGAACGATATCGAAATATTCTAGAAGCAAATCGCTCTTTTCGAAAAATGCGATCGCTCTTTTGCGCGTTTCTTTAGGAGAATATTCTCCAACCAGGCTTTTAGCGAACCTCAGAGTATTGATTAATACCAAAGCTTCTTCTTTCTGATCTTCAGTCAAACGTTCATTTCTACTGCTACTTGCCAATCCAGATGGTTCTCGAATAATCTCGCACGGCACTATTTCAACTGGCAACTGCAAGGAATCTGTCATAAATCGAATTACCGCGACTTGTTGGAGGTCTTTCAATCCAAAATAAGCCTTGGTTGGTTTGACAATATCAAAGAGTCGTTTTACCACATTCATTACACCCTGAAAATGCCCAGGTCTGAATTCTCCTTCCATAGAAGTTCCCAATTCTTTTAAATCGATGTCTAAATCCTCGAAATTTTTCGGATAAACTTCCTCAACACTTGGTGCAAAAACAACGATCTCACCAACGGTATTTAATAAGGAAAGGTCGTACGCTAAATTCCGTGGATAATTATCTAAGTCTTCAGATTTGTTGAATTGAGTTGGGTTTACAAAGATGCTAACCACCACGACATCAGTTTCCCTAAGTGCCTGTGAGACTAGGGCAATGTGACCGTGATGCAAGGCGCCCATCGTAGGTAGAAATCCAATTGTAGAATTTTCTGGCGCATTATTCAATCTAGTCTGGAGTGATTCAACAGACGTAAATACATGTGACTCCCCCATTTTCAAAGCATTAAAGGCAGACAAAACTATCCGTTTTTGTTGAAATTCCGCTTTTTTTTCCGTATTTTTGCAACTGTTTTACCAATTAAAGTTTCATGGAGAAAAAGAAAGTACTTTTTATCTCACAGGAGATATCACCATTTTTACCTAAATCAGAAATTTCTACTACAGCTAGAAATTTAGCACAGGGAGTTCAAGAAGGAGGAAAAGAGATTCGGGTATTTATGCCGCGTTTTGGAGTCATTAATGAAAGACGCCACCAACTCCATGAAGTGATCCGTTTGTCTGGAATGAATATGATCATTGACGACACAGATCACCCACTGATCATCAAAGTAGCTTCAATCTCTGCTGCGCGGATGCAAGTTTACTTCATCGACAATGAGGAGTACTTCAAGCGTAAGTCAACTACAACTGACGAGAACGAGAAGGAGTATGGAGATAATGACGAGCGATCAATGTTCTTCTCACGAGGAGTTTTGGAGACAGTTAAGAAATTAGGCTGGCAGCCAGATGTTATTCACTGTAGTGGTTGGATGACAGCTTTAATGCCACTTTACATAAAGAATTTGTACAAAGACGATCCACACTTTTCAAATACGAAAGTTGTTTATCATATGTACAACGAAGGGTTTAACAATAATTGGGATGCTCGATTTTCTGAAAAACTTAAATTTGACGGATTCTCAGACGAAGTTATCGCTGATTACGCCGTTCCGAGCCTTGCGAACATTTCTCAAGCAGCTGCGAAATATGCAGACGGAATTAGCGTTGGTAGTGAAGACCTTACTCCTGAGCTTAAGGACATCTTTGACAGTGCCGAGTGCGCTAAGTTGGATTGGGTGGCAGAAGAGCATCAAGTGAAGTCTACTTCAGAGTTTTTAGACAAAGTAATTGAAGCAGAAGTCCTCATATAGTATGACATTAAAAAATTCGTTTAAGTGGCGGAAAGGTTTAGTCCTTTCCGCTACTTTTTTGTTAAGTGTATTGGTAATTGTTTCCTGTAAGAAGAAGGAAAACCTAATTGGCACGAATACAATCAACCAAAATGATCTACTCAGCTCAGCAGGAATTGATACGTTTTCGCTCTTTACCTATACATTGAATGAAGATTCCATTATCGCAAATAATGGGCGCAATGTACTTTATGGCATTCTTGGATCGTACAATGATCCAGTATTCGGAGATTTCACTAGTGAGATTTACACGCAGTTACATCTTTCACTCAATGCACCAGACTTTGGCGACTTAAATACGATTGCAATTGATTCTTTTGTGCTAGGATTGCAGTATGCTAATTCTTATGGAGTGGCAGGCACTCAAACTATTGAGGTCTTTGAGATCACAGATGCAGATGGACTGTCAGAAGATTCTGTTTATTACTCCTTCAGCACTCTTCAGACAAGTGGCCCAGATCTCGTTCCTCTTGGAGAGAATGTAATTGACATGGATCCAGATGGTATTACAAACATTGGAGGTGATACTGTACTTACACAATTGCGAATTCCATTAGATACTAATTTAGCCCGAACATTTTTAGACGACTCTCAATTGCTACCTGCCTCATTTGCTACTAGCGCTGATTTTGTTGAGTACTTCAAAGGAATCCATATTCGTACGGCAAATGGAGCTCAAGCGCCTGGTGAAGGTGGAGCATTTTACTTCGACATGGCTGCTTCACTTTCGAAAGCTACCATTTATTACACTCAAGATGGGCTTCCAAAAGAATTTGACTTTTTGATTAACGGTGACGTGGTGAATTTCAATCATGTTGATATCGATAATACAGGAACAAATGTCGAGACAGTAATTAATACTCCTACAGCTGGAATGGCTGAGTTTTATGCACAGGCATTCGGAAATCGAGCAGTAATTTCGATTCCAGGTTTAAGTGACATTCCTGCAAATGCAATCATTCACAGTGCAATCCTCGAGATGCCAATTCAATATCAGACTGGTGCTGATTATAGTCCAGGAACAGCTCTCTCTGTTTCACGACGTGTTGAAGCTGGTGGTAATGACCTTATCTTCACGGGCTTATTTGCAACCTATGATGACTTCAATAAAGAATTTTCGGTTGATCTCAGGTCACATGTTCAACGAATCGTCAATGGTGAGGTAACTGACACTGATCTTATTTTATCTCCCATATCATTCATTACTTCTGCGGATAGAGTTATTTTCAACGGAAATCAAACGGGCAATAAAGTTGCTCCTAAAATTCGCATACTTTATACTGTATTTTAAATCTTAATTATGTGTGGAATTGTTGCCTACATTGGACATAAGGATGCATATCCAATTATTGTAAAAGGATTAAAGCGATTAGAATATCGCGGTTACGATAGTGCTGGAGTTGCCCTTTTAGCTGACGGTGAACTTAATATTTACAAGAAGCAAGGTAAAGTAGCCAATTTAGAAGAGTTCACGGAAGATAAGGATCGTTCAGGAACGGTTGGAATTGGTCACACGCGTTGGGCAACACATGGAGAACCCAATGATGTAAACGCTCACCCGCAATATTCTGAAGACAAGGGTCTCGCGATTATTCATAATGGAATCATTGAAAATTATGATGCTCTAAAGCGAGAGTTATTGACGAAAGGATATACTTTCCGAAGTGATACAGATACAGAAGTTCTATGTTATTTGATCGACGATATTCGTAAGAAAACAGGCGTTAAGCTTGGTGAGGCTGTACGAATGGCTTTACAGCAGGTTGTTGGTGCCTATGCAATTGTTGTGCTTTGCAAGGATGATCCAGACAAATTAATTGCGGCTCGTAAGAGCAGTCCATTAGTTGTAGGGATTGGAAAAGATGGCGATTTTTACCTTGCCTCTGATGCTACGCCAATTGTCGAGTATACGAAAAGCGTCGTTTACATGGACGATGAAGAAATCGCGGTCGTTAAGCTTGGAAAAGAATTGAAACTCTATGGGATTGATGATGTCGAAAAGACACCTTATGTCCAAGAGTTAGAGTTGCACCTAGAGGAATTAGAAAAAGGTGGATACGAGCATTTCATGCTGAAAGAAATTCACGAACAACCTCGTTCAATTGAGGATTGTTTCCGTGGACGTTTGAACGCTGAAAAGGGCTGGGTCGCACTTGGAGGAATAAAAGATTATGAGCAAAAAATAGCGAACTCTCGCAGAATCGTGATGATTGCCTGTGGGACATCGTGGCATGCTGGACTAGTTGGAGAGTATCTTTTCGAAGATCTTGCGCGCATCAATGTTGAAGTTGAGTATGCAAGTGAATTCCGCTACAGAAATCCAATCATTGGAGAAGGTGATATTGTCATTGCCATTTCGCAATCTGGAGAAACGGCTGATACATTAGCAGCTCTAGAGCTCGCAAAATCAAAAGGAGCAACAATTCTAGGAATTTGTAATGTCGTTGGATCGTCTATTTCCAGAATTACAGATGCTGGATCGTATACGCATGCTGGACCAGAGATTGGAGTAGCATCAACGAAAGCGTTCACAGCTCAAGTAACTGTGCTCACCCTGATGGCTTTGTCTTTAGCACATCAAAAGGGAACTATCAGTGCATCAAAATTCCGCAACATGCTCTCTGAATTGGAAGCAATTCCACAGAAGGTGCAGCAAGTATTGGAACAAAATAAACAAATCGAGTACATTGCATCCCAATACAAGGACGCAACTAATGCCCTTTATCTTGGAAGAGGAAGTTCTTTTCCAGTTGCCTTAGAAGGAGCATTAAAATTGAAGGAGATCTCTTACATTCACGCTGAGGGATATCCTGCAGCTGAAATGAAGCATGGACCTATCGCCTTAATTGACGAAGAAATGCCTGTCTTTGTAATTGCTACTAAGGGAACATCTTACGAGAAAGTAGTAAGTAATATCCAAGAGGTAAAAGCACGTAAGGGCAAAATCATCGCGATAGTAACTGAAGGTGACATACAAGTCAAAGAAATCGCAGATCACACGATTGAGATTCCTGAGACTGATGAGCATCTAGTGCCATTGTTGGCTACGATTCCATTTCAATTGCTCTCCTATCACGTAGCTGTAATGCGAGGTTGTAACGTAGATCAGCCGCGGAATTTAGCTAAATCTGTGACCGTAGAGTAAGAAGGAGGGTCGATTTTCCGACCGCAGGCTTGCCGATTTTCCAAATGGACGTATACAGATGTTGGATGTTGGATTGTCTGGTTCTCGATACAGCG
>JBLHON010000076.1:0-13482 GCA_047621865.1 Crocinitomicaceae bacterium
TAAACTCCTTCTTGTAAAACTGCTCATTATCCAAAGGCTCTATTGTACGACCACTTTTATATCCCAATTCAATGAGAGGAGCATTCGCTCGATACTTAATAGGATTTCGCAATGACTCAAAATCGATGCGTACATTTTCAGCAAGTTTAGAAAGTGTATCGTATTCCATGGTTAAGTCCAAATTCAGCCCAGGGTTTTTAAGAGCAACAAGAGCTGCATACAGGTCTTCGTTCAAGAAAAACCAACTGTGAGAAAGGATTTTATTCTGATTCAAGTTCTGCTCGTCTTTAAGCCGATCTTTAAAATCGCCGTAATCTTCTGAAGTTAGCGCAAACTCCCATTTACTAGGAGCCAAGCAATTATTGACTACTTGGCAACGATATGCGCGATCAGAAATGGCGATCATTTCCTCGTTCTGAGGATCATTGAGTTCTATCGAAAATTCTTTGTGCTCCCTTCGAAAGGTATAACCAAAACGATTGTATTCCTCTTCAATCATTTCGGGATAAATCATATCCCCAACAGCATCAAACTTTGGAATCAATCGAAGTAAATCCACATCTTGGATTATGACTTTATTTGCATTTCCATCTAGAAAAGAAATGTCCGAAATCAATTTCCCCGCTGGTGTTTTATTGTGGAGCTTTATGCGAACAGTTTTGAAGCTAAAACTAGTGCTATCGCCATAGAAGGCATCTTTCTCTCCAATATCATACTTGTAATTGAACCCAGGACTATTTGCTTCCAATTCGAGGGTTTGATCCTCATATTGACTAAAGATTGAAGTAATAGAAGCTGGAGGAGTTTCCATCTCACCACTATTCAACGAATTCCACTTCACAGTATGACAACTAGCTAGGATGCCAGAAAATAACGTCAAAAAGAATATGTTTTTCAAGTGTAGCAAATTTCCCTTCCGTCTATATAATAAGCCATCATTATATGATATATGATGAATTCAGAGCACAAAATTGCGACATTTTTTGCTTAGAATCAAAAAAAATAAGCGTTGGGATGCTAATTCACTATGAATCAGTATAATTCGTTAAACACTTTATTTCTACTGGTTTTTTAACGTCATAACAAGTGCATCAATCACTCCTGCCATGCGTTCGAAATCAATCGTGTCGAGTGTATCTGATTCTTGATGATAATTCTTATTCCTGAAGAAGGCAGTATCTGTGAGCATAATTGCATCATAGCCCAAATCCCAATAGTTTAGATGATCAGAGAAATCAATGCCCTGTAAACTTCTTGGCCCCGTAAATTTCTTGGTTTTGATTGATTTTGAATGTTTATACTTCCGTGAAAAAGTACGCGCAAATGGTCCCTTGTTCATTCTGCGAACTAGCGTGATATAATCTCCAACACTTCCATAAAACAAGCGTAGAAAACGAGCTGGATAGGATTGAGATTTCTTCTCATCTGAAAAATAACCAATCATCTCTAAAGCAATCATTCCATGGACATCAATTTCTCGATCCTTTAATGATTTAGCATGAACAAAACTCCCCATTGCTTCTGTTCTAAAGAATGGAGGCTCTTCTAACGTATAGGCCACAAATTCGTAACAATAATCATCTGAGCTAAAAGAACTCAATTGCTTTATTGCTTGGATCAACCCAACTATACCCGTTCCATTATCATCTGCACCTTGTTGTTCATGACATACGTCGTAATGAGCACCAATAATCACGCGAGGTTTTGTGGTATCTCCTAACAGTCCAATTACATTAAAATACTGCCTGCCTTGAACAGTGTATTCCTGTCGATACGTATTCTTTGTGTATTTCTTGAACTCATTTTCAATGTACACCCCAACTGCATTCAGGGTTGCCGTATCTGAATACGTTCGAAATCCAGTTCGATTTACGAGTGTATCCAACTGCTGTTCAATTTCACTTACTGATGTTTGAGCAGTGAGCAAGCACGAACTTCCCAGTACAACTAGTAAAACATACCTTCTAATCATTCTACACTTCCTTAATCCCAACAATTTATAAAACCTCTGAAAAGCTAACAAATGCATCTTGCCTTCAGGCAGGTTCCGCAGATCGGGAAATATTTTCTACTACTTAATCACCAACTTTTTGCTAGCTTCAAATCCATGACTTGCCACTTTCAGAAGATAGAAACCGGGTGTCACATTGGCAATTTCCAAGATGTTATTTGGCCCTGAAGATACCTGTTTCTTGATTAAATTCCCATTCAAATCTATCAAGGTAATTAGTGCATCTTCAGCATAAATGACATCAATGTCAATATTTACTATCTCGCTTGCAGGGTTAGGGTAAACATTTGTCTTCAGTTCTGTATTTATTTCATCAATCCCTGCGATAAGGTTGGAATCAGTGAATGAAAAAATCCCTCCTGAGTATGTTGCCCCCCACAAAGTATTATTGGGAATATCTAAGCTAATCTCGACAACATAATCATCAACAAAAAAAGTGTTGCTAGTATCATAAACAAGCCAGTTGGATCCGTCAAAACGACCTACTCCACCTAAGAAACTAACCCATACATTATCGTAATTGTCAATTTCTATATCTGTTGTATAACTCATTGAAGGATATGGATGAAAAATCCAAGTAGTCCCGTCAAATTCGATCAAATTATGAGCACCTGTAGCCCATAAATGCTGTTGTGAATCAAATTCAATATCATTTATACTCCCTGGGCCGATTTCGCTGAATCCGTAGGTAGTGTAATTTTCATTTTGATCCATTTTCACAATGGTGTATTGAGTACCTATCCATATATTATCAGCAAAATCAACTTCCACGGAATGATGACCATTTCCACCATAACTAATCTGTTCATAAAACGTTTCATCACATTTTACGATATACGACTGATCACGTCCTTTCCAGTAATTCCCGAAATTATCAAATGCGATATCAGTTCGAACACTACTTCCTTGTTCACAAGCTGTTTCTATCCATGTATTACCATTATACTTCATTGTGGTAAATCGACCCACTACATAAATATTTCCTGATGCATCTTCCTCGATGGCATAAGGACTGCCCATTATTCCGTCAAGCTCCAGCTCAAAACTAGTCCAGACATTATTGGTGTCTAAGGTAAAAACTCCACTCCTTGTATTAGGATTATTAGCATCATTTATAGCAAACCACTTTTTACCATCACTTGCCACTAATACAGATGTGGTCCTGTTATTATTCAAGATGTATTCTGAGGTAGGTATGGTTTCGACAATACCTCCATTTATCTTTAACAAGCCATTGGAATTTGTGGAAACCCATCTATTTCCATTATCATCTATATGCAAGGAATTAACCCAGACATCAGGAAAATTTCCTAGAGCTGAGCTGTATTGAGTAGCAGTTATTCCATCAAATTCAATTAGACCATTGTTATAGGTTTGAGCGATTACCACATTATCATTGGTGTCGATCTGTATTTTTTTTGGCCACCAGTAGAATGGCATTGTACTATTCGACGTATCGTATTCATTCCAAGTTACTCCATCATAACTACCCAGAGTGTACCATTGATCCCATGTAAGAGTGTCAACTTGGGCCATCGTAAACCATACTTTATTGTTTCCATCCACTGCTATATGTCGAATATCATTTGATGACAATTGGGTTACTGTGGTATCAAACAATGTTGCAGTTGCAGTTCCAATGTCATATTTAACTAAACCATTTGGGCTATTTGCTATCCAAAGTGTATCATTGTGTTCCTCACAATCACCAGTATATGGGCCAATTGGTGTATGGGTCGTACCGTCAAAAGTGGCTTTTTGATAGGCAACATCTATCCACATTCTGTCACTCGAATGATTCACATACATATTACTTGGCCAATTATCTGGTAAAGATGAGTTGCTCGAGAGATAATTATTCCAGTTTCCGTCATATTCAAAGAGTCCATTTCCGTAATCTTGAACTCCCATCCAAAATGAATTATTACCATCAATGCCGACTGTTTCAATTCGAAGTGCCTCTCCTAGAGGATTCGTAGACGGCATATGATATGACGTTTGGCCTGTATTCATGTTATAAACGGCTACTTGAAAATCCAATCCTGCAATAACCAAGCTATCACGAACATCAACTTCATAAACTGCGTGTCCACTAAAATAATATTGCCAAGATTGCGAGATAGAATTTAGCGTGATCACAAAAGAGAATAATAGAAGTAAGGTAAGTTTCATTAGCCTAATATACGTCTTTTAGTTGTAGCTAATAAAACGACATTAACAATTGCTAGCATATTGCTGATCAGTAATTTAAAGTCTTTAATCTGCCCAATGAAGAATTAACAAATGCACCTTGCCTTCAGGCAGGTTCCACAGACGACGAATATATTCTCTGTTAGTTTGGGAGATACTACGATTTCTTTTCCGTCAAATTTGATCGTTGTAAGTTGATCGAACTCTTCACGATTGGTTACCTCGACTTCGTCTTTGATCTTCAAGCCAATTCGATCCATGTGTTTGAGAAATTCCGCATTGTCCTTTACTGCAATCACACGACAATTTTTTCCAATTTCAATTTCGGAAAGTGTTCTTCTGAATGGAATTACAATTTCTCCCGCTTTATTTGGGATGGCATCTCCATGGGGATCAAATTCTGGGAAATCTAGAAATGCATCTAGTCGATCAATCAGTTTTTCAGAATGAATATGCTCGAGCTCTTCTGCAAGTTCATGCACCTCATCCCAAGAAAAATCAAGCTTGCTCGTTAGAAAAGTCTCCCATAATCGATGACGACGAATAACCATCATCGCCAATTTTCGACCTTTTGGAGTCAAAGATACTTTGCCATATTTCTCATAATTGACCAGGGCTTTCTCCTTCAACTTGCGCACCATATCACTAACAGTGGCAGGCTTTACACTCATTGATGCCGCGAGTTTATTCACCCCAACTTCTGGAGTGTCTTCTTCGAAAACAGTCAATTCAACAAGTGCTTTAAGGTAATTTTCCTCTGTGAAAGTCAGCATGTTTCAAATCTAATCATAATATGACTGAATAGTGTTAGGCTCGACTAACTTCTATGGGAATTGTGGTAGAATACGTGTAATGAAGAGTAGACAAATTATTGGCGAATTCCAGACTCATATTCCAATCGTTTGTACTTCCAGACTGCCTGATCTCTCGTACACGCATTAAAATGCCACCATTCACTTGGGATATTTCGAAATCCCTGAGATTTCATTACTCCACGCAACAGTTTTCGATTCTCATGCTGTTCATGAGTTAATTCACCTGAGCTTAAAAATTTCCATTCTTTACTTGGGAACGCAATATCTCGGAAATCATCATACCCTGCTCCCATGTCTAGTGGAGTTCCGTTAAGATCACAAATCGTGATATCTACAGCTGCGCCAAAATTGTGAACGCTGCCATAAGATGGATTCGAAACAAACTTGCCACGCTCGGCAGCTGGAATGGAATCTAATGCATTCCACATCTGTCGTTGAACATCCACAGGACGCACGCCATCATAGATCAGCAAGGAATAATTTGGCATGGAATATTGCAAAAATTTCTGACAAAGAGAAACCCGTAGGGCAACATCTTCCTGTAGAAAAAGTGATTTAAGTGTATCATAGAGGACATATCCCATGAAATTATCTGCTGTTGCGTACTTTAAATCCACCCGAATGGAGGCGTCAATTGATTTAATATCGACCAGTCCAAACAAACGTAATGATTGGTGAACTGATGTATCTTCTACCTCATCTAGCCTAGGATCAGAGGAAGTTGTATCTGAAATTGAAACTTCGTTTATCCCCTCATTTTCATCTGAACTCACTGAATTTGACGTACATCCGTACAAAACCCCAATGACAAGAATTAAGAAAAGCGAGTTGACTTTCATCTTCCAAAGAAACAAAATCTCTGGTTATTATGAAGAAAACAACTTTCTAGTTAAATTCGCAAAAATTTATTGACGCCATGCCAACGATATCAAACAAAGCACTTCGCATGCCAGAATCGCCTATTCGAAAGCTGGTGCCCTATTCTGAACGAGCCAAGGCTGCAGGTAAGCTAGTTTATCATTTGAACATTGGACAACCTGATATTGCGACACCACAGTTAGCTTTGGATGCGATCAGAAATATAGATCGTACAGTAATTGAATATAGTCATTCTGCTGGATTTCAGTCATATAGAGACAGTTTAGCAAAGTACTATCAAAAAAATGGCATTGACGTTTCTTCTGAGCACATCTTAATCACAACTGGGGGATCTGAGGCATTGATGTTCGGTTTTATGAGTACGTGTGACTTGGGTGATGAGGTAATTATCCCAGAGCCGTTTTATGCAAACTATAATGGGTTCGCAGTGGCAGCAGGAATGAATGTTGTTCCAGTAACAGCTTCAATTGAAACTGGGTTTGCTCTCCCTCCTGTTGAGGAATTTGAGAAAAAAATAACTGCGAAGACAAAAGCGATCGTAATTTGCAATCCTGGAAACCCAACTGGATATCTATACTCTAAGGCGGAATTAGAGAAACTTCGCGACATTGTTAAGAAGCACGATTTATTCCTTTTTGCGGATGAAGTTTACCGTGAGTTCTGTTATGATGGTGCAATCCCTTATTCTACTATGAACCTGGAAGGAATCGATGATAATGTCATCATGGTTGACTCCGTTTCCAAACGATATTCCATGTGTGGTGCACGAATTGGCGCACTTATCACGAAAAACAAGGAAGTAATGGCCGCGGCATTGAAATTTGCACAGGCGCGACTCTCTCCTCCAACAGTTGATCAGATTGCAGCAGAGGCAGCATTGAACACCCCACAGAGCTATTTTGATGAAGTTGTAGCAGAATATGTAGAGCGCAGAAATATTACTGTAGATGGATTAAATGCCATCCCTGGTGTATTCTGCCCGAAACCAAGAGGTGCATTTTATTGTGTGGCAAAGTTCCCCGTAGATAGTGCTGAGAAATTCTGTCAATGGCTTTTAGAAGACTTTGAATTCGAAGGTGCAACAGTAATGATGGCTCCCGCAAACGGATTTTATTCTGGCAATGTACATGGTATGCAGGAAGCTCGAATTGCTTATGTTCTCAACCAAGATTCTTTGAAGAAAGCCGTTAAATGTATTGAAGAAGGACTAAAAGTTTATCCAGGAACTATTCGATAGTCATTCTTTCCAATCCCTGATTCGAGTCATCTCAAAAAAGGAAACAACCTCATTTGCCTAACCTTGATTCGGAAGTAAATCCATAGATTGCCTATGATTTCGCAAGTAATTTGCTCATAATCATTGAATTTAAGAGGGTGCCCCCCTCAATAATTCAGGATAATATTGAAGTCCAACTCAGTTTCTGGACATTCGCACTGTAACACTATTTAAAATTAAAGTGGTAGATGAATTTACAATTCTCCTAATTGTGAGTCAGACCTTGTTTACAAGACCATTCTAATTTGACTCAGAAAAACAGAATACATGGATTTGAAACGTTTTCTACTTGTACGAACTGCGCTACTAATTTTATTGTTTACAACAGGGATTTCTTCAGTAGCTCTGTCGCAAACAGAGTTGGGAGTAGCTTGGAGCGAAGCCTATGCAAATCGGAAAGTTTTTATTGAAAATAAGGGGCAATTCGACAAGTATTCTAATGGCGCTGCTGGGGAGATTAAGTTTGTAGCTGATTTGGGCACAGTCCGTATCTTTTTTGGAACAATGGGCCTGTTCTATTATTTCCTAGAAGCTGAGAAAACGACTCAATCGGAAAGAGATGAATTGATCGAGAGAATTGCCGTCACTGACTATACTCATAAACAGAAGGAACAACTTATCTCGAAGTACAAGTTCAAATCGGATGAAATCAACATGGTTTGGAGTGGTGCAAGCGAAAATCTCGAAATCATTCCTGAACTGGAAACACCAGATTATCACAGTTATGCCGTGGAAAATTTGTCAAACGGCGAGGTTCATAATTTCAATCATGTAAAGGGCTTTGAGAGAATTACCTACAGGGAAATCTACCCATCAATTGATATCATTTACGAGGTACATCCAATTTCTGGAGTAAAATATTCAATTATACTGCATCCTGGGGCTGATCCTCTTGACGTTCAAATGATTTATGATGCCAATACAAGTTTATTAGGAGATGCTCTTAGTGTTCCAACATTTTTTGGTGAGATCAAGGAACATGCGCCAACAACCTTTTACGCAAATGACTCTAGTAATATCATTCCTTCCAGCTTCACCTTAACTGACGGTACTGTTGGCTTTCATCTGGCGAATTATGATAATTCTCAGGAAGTAGTGATTGATCCTTGGGTACAAACTCCAGCTTTTACTACATCAACGGCTGTTTGGGAAGTTGAAACAGACGGTTTTGGAAATGTTTATGTTATTGGAGGTGAGACACCAATGCAGCTTAAGAAGTATAACAGTGGAGGAGGATTAATTTGGACGTACACGACCCCATGGGATACGTCAAGCGTATGGTTGGGGACTCTGGCGACAGATGTGAATGGCACAAGTTATATTACATCTGGCACAGTTCCTGAAATTGAGCGGATTGATAATGCAGGCAATATGATTTGGCATACGAACGGACCAGGTGGGATTTTCTTACTGACAGAATTTTGGTCAATTACCTTCAATTGTGACAACACTAAATTAATTGTTGGAGGAACAGGCGGGGGTGCATTTAGCCCCAAATCAATGATCTATGATATTGATGTGAATACTGGCCTCGTTGTTAATGATATTGAAGTGGGAATTAGTGGACAGAGTGGATTTACGCCTGTCGAAGTGCGTTCGATCTCCTCCTCTAAAAATGCGAAATATATTTTCTTGACGCACAGACAAGTTGGTGCCATCAATCAGAACATAGGCTTTTGCCCTGGTGAACTCCCCATTTTCGAAGTTGGCAATGCTGATAACCTAGCATATAAGTGTGAAAATTATTTACCAATGAATCAAAATGGCGGTGGACTTAAAGCGCTGGTGGCAAATGATCTCTTCTTTTACACGCATGCAGGTGATGAAATTCACAAATGGGATTTGACAAATGGAACATTATTAGGCACGGTTGCTTTGCCTGGAGGAAGTGCACAAGTGATTTTTGGAGGGACACTCGTTGTGCACAATAGTGGACTCGCTGTGGATGACTGTGGAAATGTATATGCTGGCTCTTTTGACCGAGTTGTGAAATTTGACGCGAATCTGAATGTATTGGCGCAGGTGGTAGTTCCTTTTTCCGTCTATGATGTTGTCGTTAATAACAACGGCGAAGTATTAGCTGTTGGGGCTGCTGGCAATAACAGTGCTCCGGGAAATAGAAATGGTAGGCTTCAATCCCTCTCTTTTGCTGCTTGCGCCAAATATGCACTTATCTGCTGTGATGTCAATGTTTGTCCTGCAGGTCCTGTTTGCATTACTGACGCTCCATTTGCGCTAGTACCAAATACCGCGGGAGGAACTTGGAGTGGCGTTGGCGTTAATGCCTCTGGAATTTTTGATCCATCTGTGGCGGGAGTTGGAACAGCAGCAATTACTTACACTTTGCCATGTGGATCAGAGACAATCTACATCATTGTTCAACCCTGTAATCTTCCTATTTCAGTTTGCGAGGAAGCGACTGGTAATCTCACTGCATCAGGTGGAAATGGAGTTTATACATGGTCGACTTTCACGGTTACGCCAAGTTCCACACCAATCACGAATGAAACCGAGTGCATTGCTTGTCCAGCTACCACACCGAGCTACTTCTTCGGAATTTACACTGGTTGTTCAGCGGGGAGTTGTGCGACTCTTGATACCGTTTTAACACAATATGCTACAGGAATATCAACAGCAGCACCACCATCTTATCCAATAATAATCACTGACGGAACTGGCGCAACATTTATTGTTCTGGCTCAAAACGACCTTCTTCCATGCGTGGTCGTCCCGTTATCAGTTGAATTTGGCGATTTTGAACTCACTTGTATTGGTGAGAAAGTAATCTGTGAGTGGCAAACCTTTAGTGAATCAAATAACGATTATTTCACAATCGAAAAAGCCATGAATGATGGCGTTTTTCATGAGATTGGAAAAGTTGATGCTGCTGGAACTACTACATCGGAAATAAATTATCGATTCATAGACGAGAAGACGAATACTGGTCAAATGTATTATAGACTATTCCAGACCGATTTTGATGGAACTAAAAAGGGGCTAATCACGAAGCATATTGACTGTTCAAATTCTGAGATTTTTATTTATCCTAATCCATTCAACGACAAAATTATCGTTGAATTAGGTGACTTTATCCGTAATTCAGATGGAAGAGTTGAAGTAATGAACGCACTAGGTCAATTGATTATTACACATTCAATAATGAAAAATGAAACACTCCTCAGTCTGGATAGCCAACATCTAACCAAGGGAGTTTATTATATACGCGTTTTTAGCAACAACTTGACGTTCATCGAAAAGATGATAAAACAATAAATGTATACTAACGAATGCATAAAAATCAAAGGAGCCAATGAACTAATTATTGCGGATTAGAGAATGCAGCGACGAATAAACATGTGGAGATAGTCATGTTATCCAATTCAATTATGATTGAGTTGTATTCGTTGTTACAATAAATTTGTATGTTAGACTAACATAATATTAATGCTATAAAACATCTTGTAACCATATCGATTCTATTACTATCCCTAGGATGTTATGGCCAAATTTTTCGGGGAATCAACGAGGTAAAACCATACAAAGAGAAACTTGCCCTCATTGACATGTATCTTCAGTTGGATCCAAATAAATGCAAGGATCTCTTTGACGAACTATCTGCGACTGCAAAGAAGAAGAAAAACAAGACTTTAGCATGCGTGCTCTCCATTTATCGAGGAACAGCCCAATTCTATGTAGGTCGAAATGACAGTGCAGAATTTTATTTTGATAAAGCCATTGTTGAGGCCAATAAACTGCATCATCAACAACTCCTCTCCACCGCAAAAATTCGAAAACTTTTCGTCATTGGGAAAGGGAATGACAGTAAGATTATGCTGGGATTAATGCAAGATGAATTCGAAATTGCAAAAAAGCACAAGGATACCTTGAACATGATCTACAGTCTGAATGGAATCGCCCAGTATCATGAAAATCTGGACAACACTGAGGCTTGTATCGAAAATTACATTAAGGCAATTGGTCTTGCACAGACGACCAAAAATGAATTTGAATACGGATTTCTCCTGAACAACCTTGGCTTATTGAAACTTGGACTGAAAGCACCAGAAGAAGGGCTTGCTGACTTTAAGAAAGGGTTAAAAATCGCCAAAACACTGAACAATATTCGTCTCGAAATAACCATAAAAGAAAACATCGGCTACTATTACATGGTTGTGGATTCACTTGAGTTGGCAGAGAAAGAATTCAGGACTTCTTACGACTTGGCGAGCAAATTAAATTATGGATATTTAGCCTTCAACTCACTTCTGAATTTAGGGGCGGTTGAGCAAACAAAAGAAAATTATTTCAAAAGTGATTCGTTGCTCCAAAGTGCATTGCTATTAGCCCAAAAGTATGAACTTTTCTATGGGATTGCTCCCATTTATTTGAATTTCGCGCAAACGGCATTATTGAGAAACGAATACGCGGAAATTCCTCGTTTTTTAGACTCAGCACTACTCTATGGTCAGTATACGTCAAGAAATGTAATTCAAAAAAATGTTCTCCAGCTTAAGTACATGACGTATCAACAAAAGGGAGATCACGAAAACGCCTTGAACTATTACAAAGAACTCACAGCATTTACAGATTCAATTGATAATGTGGGACACTTACAGATTATGGCTGAATTACAGCTAAAATACAACGTCGAGAAAAAAGAAAAACAACGTGTAAAGGATAAAATCGGTTATGAGCAGAACATCTCACAGCAGAAGTTAGATGCTGCAAGTCTTCGTCAAAAGATAAATATTGGTCTTACAATTATCATTCTCCTTATTGCTGGCTTTCTAATCTATTATTTCAGAGAGAAAAATAAACGTGAAAGCAAATTCAGTTCGGCTCTGCTCGATAAACTTGAAGAGGAAAGAGGAAGAATTGCACGCGATTTACACGATGGTTTAGGACAAAGTTTGGTGATTCTCAAAAACAAATTTCATAATCTTGAGGTGACGCCAATAGAGCTTAAAGATCAGATCGATACGAATTTCACTGAAACCATTGAGGAAGTACGTAGCATCTCAAGATCCTTAATTCCACCAGAGTTAAGAAGGCTAGGATTAAGAACGTCTATTAAAAAAATGATGCTAGATATTGAGAACGCTTCTGGAATCGTTGCTACAATGGAGTTGGATTTAGTAGATGAAATGAAACTTAATGAAATCCAAGAAATTCGAATCTATCGAATTATCCAAGAATTAACCAGCAATACACTAAAACATGCGGGAGCGACATCACTCAAATTGGAGTTTATAAAAATTTCAGACGGATTTAAAATTGTTTACCAGGACAATGGGGTTGGCTTGAACGCAGAAAAAACGTTGGCTGAGAGCAACTCAATTGGACTTAAAAGCATAGATCAAAGATTGAAATTATTGAATGGAAGTATTAAATTTGAGAAACCACCAAAGGGTCTCAAAGCCGTTATTAAAATTAAACACTATTATCATGCGGATTCTTTTAGCAGATGACCATCCAATTTTCAGGAAAGGCCTCAAAGCTTTAATCCAAGATCAATTTCCGCATTGCAAGATTTTAGAGGCAGACAATGGTCAACAAGCCATTGATCTATTGTCGCAAGATAAATTTTCCATTTGCATTCTCGATATTGACATGCCTGAGAAATCAGGAATTGAGGTGTTAAAGCACATTAAGAAATGGAACATTGAATCAAAGCCAATAATTCTCACGATGCACAATGATGAATTATTTTTCAATGAAGCTTTTGATGAAGGAGCTTTTGGGTTTCTATTAAAAGAGGATTCAAGTCTTGAGATCTGTGAATGTCTGGATCGCGCGTCTCAAGGAGTTCCCTTCGTAAGCAAGAAACTAGAACATTTCGCAAAGAATAGAAAAAATTTCACCTCAAAATTAAATATTCTTAAGGGCGCCGTCAATTCATTAACAAATGCTGAATTCAATACCTTGACATTAGTTTCCAGGGATAAATCATCTAAGGAAATTGCCGAAATGCTCTTTGTGACTGAAAAATCCGTGGAAAATTACAGAAGTAGGATCTGTAAGAAACTCGATCTAAAGGGAGGCAGTAATAGCATTTACAAATGGTGTGTTGAGAATAAATCGTTGATAGCGAGGGGTTAGCTCAATTAAACTCATTCTTACTAGGGATGCCAGGGAACAAGATCTATTCTATTTCCAGGTCAACGACAAAGGCGGAATTGAATGACCTAGATTAAAATGCTAATGCAAGTTTTAGTTTAAAAAAATCCCCTGACTGAAAAGTCAAGGGAAAAGCTAAAATTTGTATTTATGAGAAACAAACATTTAACTTTTACCCAAAGATATAGTATCGA